>DASUNK010000513.1:0-7509 GCA_036277195.1 Longimicrobiaceae bacterium
GACGGTGGCCTCCACCGCCGAGACCAGCTCCTCGTGCATCTTCTCCCCCGGCCGCAGCCCGGTGAAGACGATCGGCACGTCGCGGTACGGCTCCAGCCCCGAGAGGCGCAGCAGGTTCTCCGCCAGGTCCACGATCTTCACCGGCTCGCCCATCTCCAGCATGCTGATGCGCCCGGCCGCCTCGGGGAGCGCCGCCGCGCGCAGCACCAGCTGCACCGCCTCGGGGATGGTCATGAAGTAGCGGGTGACCTCGGGGTGGGTGACGGTGAGCGGCTTCCCCGCCGCCAGCTGCCGCTTGAAGAGCGGCACCACGCTCCCCTCCGAGCCCAGCACGTTGCCGAAGCGCACCGCCCGGAAGTCGGTGGCGGCGCGGCGGAGCGAGGGCCACCCCAGCACGATGCGCTCCGCGATGCGCTTGGTGGCCCCCATCACGCTGGAGGGGTGCACCGCCTTGTCGGTGGAGATGAGCACGAACTTGCGCGCCCCCGACGCCGCCGCGCACTCGGCCACGTGCAGCGTGCCCAGCACGTTGTTGCGCACCGCCTCGAGCACGTTCGACTCCATCAGCGGCACGTGCTTGTAGGCGGCGGCGTGGAAGACGTAGTGGGGGCGGTACTCGGCGAAGACCCGCTCCATCCGCCCCTTGTCGGTCACGTCGGCCACCACCGGGGCCAGGTCCACCTCGGGATAGGCCAGCGCCAGGTCCAGGTGGGTGAAGTAGAGGGGGCTCTCCGCCCGCTCCACCAGCACCAGCCGCGCGCAGCCGAAGCCCGCCACCTGCCGCGCCAGCTCCGAGCCGATGGAGCCCGCCGCCCCCGTCACCATCACCACCTTCCCCTTCAGCTCGCGCTCCACCGAGAGGAGGTCGAGCTGCACCGCGTCGCGCCCCAGCAGGTCCTCGATCTCCACGCTGCGCAGCTGGTTCACCCGGGCGCGCCCGTCCATCAGCTCCTGCAGCGAGGGGACGATCTTGAACTGCACCTCGGCGGCCAGGCAGTGCTCCACCACGTGGCGCATCTGCTCGCGCGTGGCCGAGGGGATGGCGATCACCAGCAGCTGCACCCGCTCCTTGCGCACCAGCGCGGGGATGTCCTCGATCGTCCCCAGCACCGGCGTCCCGTGCAGGCGCATGGTGCGCTTCTGCGGGTCGTCGTCCACCAGCCCCACCGGGTAGATCTCCTCGGCCGGGTTGCGCCAGATCTGGCGGAGGAGCCGCTCGGCGGCCTCGCCCGCGCCCACGATCAGCGCGGTGCGGCGGTGCTTGCGGCCGAACGCCTTCCCCGACTCGCGGAAGCTGCGCACCGAGAAGCGCGAGCCGCCGAAGATCAGCACCGCCATCACCCAGTCGAGCAGGAGCACCGAGCGCGGCATCCCCTCCTGCAGGATCCCGAAGAAGAAGAGGACGGGGAGGAGGACCAGGGAGGAGAGGGTCACCGCCTGCAGCAGCCGGGTGAGGTCGCGCATCCCCACGTGGCGCCACCACCCCTGGAAGAGGCCGAAGATGGCGAAGCAGAGCATCCGCAGCCCCACCACGAAGCCCACCGACTTCCAGAAGAGGTCCTGGGCGTGGGCGGGGGGGTCGAAGTCGAAGCGCAGCGCGAACGCGGTCCAGTACCCGGCCGGGATCAGCACCAGGTGGAAGAGGACGATGAGGACTCGCCGGTAGCGCACGAAGTAGGTGGATAGCATGCAGGGTCAGGGTTCCGGGACGGGGCGTGGACGGGCGGCGGCGGCGCGGCCGGCTACGGACGAGCGGTGCCCGGCCGGCGTCACGCGGGGGGCGCAAGGAACGCGCCGCGTCACGGTACAGCCGCCGCGGCGCGGTGGCCGCGGAACCAGTCCACGAAGCGGGCGATCCCCTCCTCGATCTGGACGCGGGGCGTGTACCCCAGCAGGGCGCGCGCCTTGGTGACGTCCGCGCAGGTGCGCTCCACGTCGCCCGGCTGGGGCGGGAGGCGCCGGATGCGCGGCTCGATGCCGAACGCCTCCGCCAGCAGCTCCACCAGGCGGGCCAGCGACACGGTGCGGCTCTCGCCCAGGTTGAAGACCTCGAAGGCGCCGCTCCGCCCCGCGGTGAACCCGATCGCCCCCTCCACTCCCTGCACGATGTCGTCCACCCAGGTGTAGTCGCGCTCCGTGCTCCCGTCGCCGAAGAGCGGGACGGCCTCGCCGGCGGCCATCAGGCGCGAGAACTTGTGGATGGCCAGGTCCGGCCGCTGCCGGGGCCCGTACACGGTGAAGAAGCGGAGCGCGGCCACCGAGAGGCCGTGCAGGTGGGCGTAGGAGTGGCAGAGGAGCTCGCCCCCGCGCTTGGTGGCCGCGTACGGCGAGATCGGCCGGTCCGCCGGCTCGTCCTCCACGAAGGGCACCCGCGCCTGGTTGCCGTACACGCTGGAGCTGGAGCCGAAGACGAAGCGGGCCGTCCCCGCGCGCCGGGCCAGCTCCAGCGCCGCCACCGTCCCGTCCAGGTTCACCTGCGAGTACAGGTAAGGCTCCTCGATCGATGGGCGCACCCCGGCGCGCGCGGCCAGGTGGACCACCACCTCCACCCCGCCGGCGCCCGCGGCGGCGAGCCCCGCCTCCATCCCGGCGAGGTCGCGCACGTCCGCCTCCACCAGGCGGAAGTCTCCCGCCGCGGCCAGCCCCGCCACGCCGGCGCGCTTGAGCGCGGGGTCGTAGAACGGGTCGAAGTTGTCGACCGCGAACACGGTGTGCCCCGCCCGCACCAGGCTCGCGCAGAGATGGCTGCCGATGAACCCCGCCCCGCCCGTGACCACGACCTTCACTCGACCTCCCCGGTGAGCCGCGCACAAACGCTCAAGGTAGGGGCGCTCCCACCGCGGCGTCAACCAAGCGGCGGGGAACTTCCACTCCCGCAGGGGGTTCCCCCGGGGGCCGCCTTGTAGGGGCGTCCACGAGCGGATATATTGCAAGGCTACCGAGATTGGCCCGACCGTGAGGAGATCCGTGATGCGTTCGCCGTACCTGCGCCTGCTCCTGCTGACGCTCCTCCTGCTGGCGGGGAGTGCCGCACGGGCCGCGGCGCAGGGGGAGATCGTGCTGCAGCCGGGGGACCTGGTGAAGGTGACCGTCTACCGGGAGCCGGACCTCGACGGCGAGTTCCCCGTGGACGAGAACGGGGTGGTGAGCTTTCCGCTCATCGGCACCCGGCGGGTGGCGGGGATTCCGATCGGCATCCTGCGCGACTCGCTGGTGGCCGCCTACCGCCAGCACCTGCGGAACCCGTCCATCAACATCGTCCCGCTCCGGCGGGTGAACGTGCTGGGCGAGGTGAACCGCCCGGGGATGTACACGATCGACCCCACCACCAGCCTGGCGGGGGCGGTGGCGCTCGCCGGCGGGTCCACGGCGTTCGGGGACCTCAACCGCATCCGCATCGTCCGCGGCAACGAGGTGATCCGGCAGCGGGTGGGGGCGGGCGAGACGCTGGGGAGCGCGGGGATCCGCTCCAACGACCAGATCTACGTGGACCGGCGGAGCTGGTTCGACCGGAACAGCGGCGCCTTCCTCGGCGCGGTGCTCTCCGCCGCCGGCATCCTCACCAGCATCATCATCGCCACCTCTCGGGGCGGGTGACGCCCGGGCGCGTCCGGGACCGCCGCCCCGCCGGGGACGGGCGGGCAACACGACCGGTGACCTAGCGAATGGCCGAAAACCGCATTTCCAGCACGACCTTTCCGGAAGAGGGGCGCGACGAGATCCGCCTCCGCGACCTCTGGCAGACGCTGCAGCGCCACCGCTGGCTGGTGCTGATCGTGGCCGCCGGGGTGACGCTCCTGGCCGGGGTGTGGACCTGGCGGCAGGACCCGCTCTACATCTCCGAGGCCACCCTGCGGGTGGACGAGCACGACCGGGGAGCGAGCCTCCTGGGCGACCTCTCCCCGAGCTGGGGGATGCGGCCGGGGAAGATCGAGACGGAGATGGCGGTGCTGCGCAGCCGGCAGATCCGCGAGCAGGTGGTGGACTCGCTGGGGCTGATGCTGGTGCTGCAGCAGCCCAAGGTGCAGCGCGACCGGGTGCTGCGCCCGCTGCGCGTCCCCCGCGACGCGCGGCCGGCCAGCCTGGAGCTGCGGCGCCGCTCCGGCAGCAGCTACTCGCTGCACGTGCTGGCCGGGCCCGACGGGCTGCGGGTGCCGGCCACGGTGGAGATCGGGGTCCCCTTCCAGGTGGGAGCGGCGGAGCTGGCGCTGGCCCCCGCGCTGGTGGAGAGCCCGCCCGAGCGCATCCGCTTCGCCATCCGCTCCTTCCGGGGGGCGGTGGCCTCGCTGCGCAACGCGCTCGTCGTGCAGCGGACCGACCCGATGGCCCACATCGTCTCGGTGCGCTTCCAGGGGACGGACCCGCAGCTGGCGGCGGCGATCACCAACACGCTCACCGACCAGTTCATCGACTACAAGAGCCGGAGCAGCAAGGACGAGGCGCGGAGCACCGTGGCCTTCCTCCGCGAGCAGGTGGCGAGCTACACCGCCCAGCTGGCCGAGGCGGAGAACCGGCTGCGCGGCTTCCGCGAGCGCGAGCAGGTGGTGAGCCCGCAGGAGGAGGCGTCGCAGCAGGTGCGCCGCCTGGCCGAGCTGCGCGCCGAGTACGACCGGCTGCGCGGCGAGCGCGAGGCGCTGGGGAAGCTGCTGGAGCAGGCCACCCGCGCCCCCGCCCGCGAGAACGAGAGCTCGCCGTACCGGCAGCTGGCCTCCTTCCCGGTGTTCTTCTCCAACCGCACCGTGCAGGACATGCTCCAGTCGCTGACGGAGCTGGAGAACGAGCGCGCCAAGCTGCTGGTGCGCCGCACCCCCGAGAACGACGAGGTGGACGGCTTCACCCGGCGCATCCGCGAGATGGAGATGCAGCTCTACCAGATCGCGCGGAACTACCAGGAGGGGCTCGACTCGCAGCTCGCCTCGCACGAGACGAACGTGGCGCGCTTCGCCACCGAGATCCAGGCGATCCCCTCGCGCGAGGTGGAGTTCGCCCGGCTCTCGCGCGAGCAGCAGCTGGTGGCGGAGATCTACAACCTGCTGCAGACGCAGCTCAAGGAGGCGGAGATCCGCGAGGCGGTGGAGTCGACCGACGTGCGCATCATCGACACGGCGCTGGTGCCCGACCGCCCGGTCTCGCCCCGCCCGATGCGCAACCTGGCGCTCGCCGCCATGCTGGGGCTCTTCCTGGGCGTGTGCCTGGCGCTGGCCCGCGAGACGCTGGACACCCGCGTCCACACCCGCGAGGACCTGTCCGAGGCCACCAACGGGGCGCCGGTGCTGGCGCTCATCCCCCGCATCCGGCTGGACGGCTCGCTGGTGGCGGCGGCGCAGAACGGCCGCAACGGCAACGGCGCCAACGGGCGTGGGGGGCACGACGCCCGGGGCGCGGACGAGAAGCTCATCACCCGGCTCCAGCCGCACAGCCCGGCGTCGGAGGCGTACCGCGCGCTCCGCACCAACATCACCTTCGCCAGCATGGACCGGGCGCCGCAGGTGCTGGTGATCACCAGCGCCATGCCGGGCGACGGGAAGACCACCTCGGCCTCGAACCTGGCGATCACGCTGGCGCAGCAGGGAACGAAGGTGCTGCTGGTGGACGGCGACCTGCGGCGCGGCACGCTGCACCACCTGCTGGGCGCGGAGCAGAGCCCGGGGCTGACCCACGTGCTGATGGGCGCGGCCACGCTGGAGGATGCGGTGCAGGAGGTGCGCTCGGGGACGGACGCGCACCCGCTCTACTTCCTCTCCTCGGGGCTCTTCCCGCCGAACCCGGCGGAGCTGCTCGGCTCGGCGCGGATGCGCGACCTGATCGCCACGCTGCGCGAGCGCTACGAGATGATCGTCTTCGACGCGGCGCCGCTGAACCTGGTGACGGACGCGGCGCTGCTGGGGACGGTGGCCGACGCCACCGTGCTGGTGGCGCGGGCGCGCACCACCGAGAAGCGGGCGCTCCAGCACGCGGCGCTGCAGCTCTCCCACCTGGGCGCCAACATGCGCGGGGTGGTGCTGAACGACGTGACGCTGGAGGACAACTCCCGCTACTACGGCTACGCCTCCTACGGCTACGCGGCGCAGGGGTCGGGGAACACCTAGTCAGTGCGAAGTGCGAAGTGCGAAGTGCGAAGTGCGAGGGGCCCGGACGCGATGTCCGGGCCCCTCTCGCTTTCCCCCCGGCTCGTACCCTCCAGCAATGTTTCCCATTGCGATCCATGTCAACTTATCATATTACCGTGGATCTACCCACATATCAGCTGTAACCTCAGCGACTATCCCGCGTCAACACTAGCAATGTTCTCGCCGTAACTCATGCCAATTTTGCACGATACTATTGCTTTAGCCGTCATAATATTGCAACGTGGCTCCCGCGGGTCGGAACTCTTTCCCCGATACGACGGGAGGACTTCATGAAGACCGTGGACTTCGGCCTGGGCACGCAGTACGACGAGGGGACGCAGACCGCCGTGGCGATCAATGCCGGCAAGACGGTGCTGGAGGTGCACAAGAGCCAGAACGAGGACACCCTCTGGTGCCACGTGGGCAGCCTCGGGCGCGCCACGGTGAACTGGGGGCCGAGCGTCCGCTACGACGACGGCGTGACCCCGGCGGTCGCGCTCAACGGCGGCGGCAAGGCGGTGGAGGTGCACCGCAGCCAGAACGACGACGCGCTCTGGTACCACGTCGGCACCGTGTCGGGCGGCGCGGTGGCCTGGGGGAAGAGCCACAAGTACGACCAGGGGCGCTCCCCCGCCGTGGCGCTCAACGACGCCGGCGTGGCGGTGGAGGTGCACAAGAGCCAGAACGAGGACACCCTCTGGTGCCACGTGGGCACCCTCTCGGGCGACGAGGTGAAGTGGGGGTCCAGCCACAAGTACGACAGCGGCCTGAGCCCCTCGGTGGCGCTGAACGGCCGCGGACAGGTGGTGGAAGTCCACCAGTCGCAGAACGAGGACACGCTCTGGTACCGCGTGGGCACGGTGTCGGGGAGCGAGGTGAAGTGGGGCCCCAGCCGCCGCTACGACGACGGCGTGCAGCCCGCGGTGGCGCTCACCGACGAGGGGCTGGTGGTGGAGGCGCACCGCTCGCAGTCGACCACCGGCCTCTGGTCGCGCTCCGGGGTGGTGGAGGGCGACTCGATCCGCTGGTCGGGGAGCGTGCAGTACGACACCGGCACCTCGGTCTCGGTGGGGTGCAGCGGGCTCTGGGCGGTCCAGACGCACCAGTCGGAGAGCGCCTCCACCCTGTGGTACACGGCGGCGCTCCTGGTGGACCGGGCGCGCTGGATGTCGGACCGGCGCGACGCGCTGGCCGCGCGCACACTCCGGGACATCGCCTTCCCCGGCTCGCACGACGCGGGGATGTACGAGTACGTGTCGACCGAGCTGAGCCCCGCCGCCGCGGAGAAGAGCCTGGAGTCCGACATCACCGGAGTCTTCGAGGAGATGGGGGAGGACATCGCCGGCGCGGCCGAGGACGTGGGCGAGGGCGTCACCGACGCGGCCGAGGAGGTCGCCAG
>DASUNK010000514.1:0-13310 GCA_036277195.1 Longimicrobiaceae bacterium
GGCGTCCCCGAGGAGCTGACCTGGGAGGTGTACCGCGACACGCTGATCGAGCAGGCCGAGCAGGGGGTGGACTACTTCACCGTGCACGCGGGGGTGCTGCTGCGCTACATCCCGCTCACGGCCAGCCGGCTGACGGGGATCGTGAGCCGCGGGGGGAGCATCATCGCCAAGTGGTGCCTGGCGCACCACCAGGAGAGCTTCCTCTACACGCGCTTCCGCGAGATCTGCGAGATCATGCGGGCGTACGACGTCTCCTTCTCGCTGGGCGACGGGCTGCGCCCCGGCTCGCTCCACGACGCCAACGACGAGGCGCAGTTCGCGGAGCTGCGCACCCAGGGCGAGCTGAACCGCATCGCCTGGGAGTTCGACGTGCAGACCATGAACGAGGGGCCGGGGCACATCCCCATGCACCTCATCCGCGAGAACATGGAGAAGCAGCTGGAATGGTGCGACGAGGCGCCCTTCTACACGCTGGGCCCGCTCACGACCGACATCGCGCCGGGGTACGACCACATCACCTCGGCCATCGGGGCGGCGCAGATCGGGTGGTACGGCACGGCCATGCTCTGCTACGTGACGCCCAAGGAGCACCTGGGGCTCCCGGACCGCGACGACGTGAAGGCGGGGGTGATCGCCTACCGCATCGCGGCGCACGCGGCGGACCTGGCCAAGGGGCACCCGCGCGCCCGCGAGTGGGACGACGCGCTCAGCAAGGCGCGCTTCGAGTTCCGCTGGCGGGACCAGTTCAACCTCTCGCTGGACCCGGTGACGGCGCTGGCGTACCACGACGCCACGCTGCCGGCGGAGGGAGCCAAGGTGGCGCACTTCTGCAGCATGTGCGGTCCCAAGTTCTGCAGCATGAAGATCACGCAGGACGTGCGCGACTACGCCGCGCGGCAGGCGGAGGTGGCGGCGGGGATGGCGGAGAAGAGCGCCGAGTTCCGCGAGAAGGGCGGGGAGGTGTACCTGCCGGTGGTGGAGCGGGAGAGCGCCGCGGCGGATTGATCGGATGTGATACACAGGAGGAGCGATGAGAACGTGGCTGAGACGTATCCGCCGTGCAGTCTTGCTGGGCCTGGCCTGGGCCGCGGTGTGGGCGCCGGTTGGCGTGCTGATCGGGATGATCGTGGATCCGGATGGGTCCATGGACGAGCCCTGGCTGGCGGCGGGGGCGTACCCGGGCTTCCTTTGTGGTGTGGTCTTTTCCACACTGCTCGGGATTGCCGATGGGCGGCGCAGCTTCGATGAGTTGTCGCTTCCACGAGTCGCCGTCTGGGGGGCGATGGGTGGTCTGCTCGTGATCGTGCTTCCCTTTATCGGTGCTCTGGGGACGCCGAACACCGAACACCCGCTGTGGCGGTGGCGTGTCGTGATCATCGGTGCCGTGATTCTACTGAGCTCGGTCTCGGCCGTCGGATCGGTGTTGCTGGCCAGGATGGTGAAGCATGGAGGATTGCGCGGCGGCAGCGCGGACGTGGCCTAGGACTTACCTGCTTCCGCCCCTGCCGGTGGAGTCGTCGCGCTCGCTGAATCCCGCTGCAAGGCAGGCGGAGGTGGAGGCGGTGATGGCGGAGAAGAGCGCCGAGGTTCCGCACGAAGAGCGGGGAGATTTATCTGGCAGAAATCCGAATTCATGATCCAATTGGTACCAACGATAAGCACGGAGGTCAGGACTTGCTCTTTCGCCCTTTCGCTTGTCCGGACCCATCCCAAGTAGGAATTGCACGGTGCATGAATTCGTCGAACATGGGGACCGTGAAGGCAGTGTCGCCATGTGCCGGACTCCAAATCATCCCCTTTTTAATAAGACCATTTCGCAGAGGCCCCGCATTCTCGACTGTCGTACCCAACCTCTCGGCGATGGCCCCGGACCGGTGAGGACCGGTGCCAAGCTCGGCCATGGCACGAAGGTAGTCCTGTTCGCGCGGAGTAAGACGATCGAATCTGACTCGGAAGAAGCTCTTGTCTAGAGCGGCTGTAGCGGCCTTGTTGGCCGCATCCACATCAGCAACGGTAATGGGCGAACGCGACGCCGTATTCCATGCGTGCTTCCCCCACTCCTGGAGGAAGTACGGATACCCTTTCGTGACCTGGACAATCTGCCGGAGCGCCGCAGGTTCAATCGCCGCGCCCTCATCTTGGATCGGCTCCCGTACCGCCGTCTCTGCAGCCTCAGGATCGAGTGGCCCGACACCCGGATAGTCGAACAGGCGTTCAGCATAGGACTTTGCTTCACCTGCCAGGGCAGCGACTTGGGGTAGCCCCGCCCCGAACAGGACCAGTGGTAGGCCTTTCTGCACGATTCGATGAAGAGCCACGATCAGGGCGCGAAGATCTTCCTCCGTCAGGTACTGAACCTCGTCCACGAATACCGCAACGCTGGTTTCCGCGGCCTTCGCCGCCTCGGCAGTCGCGATGAGCAGTTCTGGAAGATCCACCTCGAGATTCCCGCTGTCAGCGATTTCTGGCTCGGCCACACCGAATTCGACCTCGCCGATTGAGACCTTGAAAACACTGGCGAAACCACGCAACGCTCCCATAGCACGTGCGGCATAATCTTTAGCCCGCTCGACCCGGCTGAGTCGAAGGAGTGCGCTCTTCAGGCTCGGAGCGAGATACGCTGCTAGTCGTTGCCCTTCAGGAGCTTCCATCAACACCGTAAGGTAACCGATATCTCCTGCCATGCCCTCAATACGGTTCAGAAGGACAGTCTTCCCGACGCCGCGTAAGCCCAGCAGCATCTGACTCTTCTCTGCACGACCACGCCGGATTCGGTGCAGAGTGGTATTTGCCGCGTTGATGATTTCATCACGCCCGGCGAGCTCGGGAGGTGGTGCGCCTGCTCCGGGGGAGAACGGATTCTTCAGCGGGTCCATAAGGTAATGCTGAGGCAAGCGAGCAAAGTTCAGAGCTTGAACAATCTATAGCTAACTTACTAATCTATGTGAAGGTGTGACGATTCGTCCAGAGTGCTGGCCGAGATTGGTATAATTGTTGTCATCTTACTAATCTATAGTGGCACGAACCTCGCCACGGAGAACGCCGCGGCGGATTGAATGGGCTTTCCAACCGGGCAGAGGTGGAGAATGGCGGAGCAGACGACGTTGACCGACGCGGAGCGCGCGAGGCTGGAGCAGCGGCGCGCCCGGCTGATGAAGGTGTTCGAGGACGCCGACGGCCCCGGACCCTCCACGCTGGACCCCGACGACCGGGCGGACCTGATGCAGGAATGGACGCGGATCGACAACCTCCTGCAGCGCTCCCGCTGACGGCGGCCGCAACCTTGCACGACCGCCCGCGGCCACCCTGACCACTAGCCCGGGCGAACATGCTCTGCATCCTGCACGGATACCTGCTCGACGGCTCCGGGAGCAACCTGTGGACGCGCTCCGTCGTGGAGTCGCTCTGCCGCCAGGGCGAGACCGTGCACCTGATGGCGCAGGAGAACCACCCGGAGCGCTACCCCTTCATCACCGAGGCGCGCCGCTACCTCCCCGGCGGCGGCGTGGAGACCTTCTACCGGCGCGAGCCCGACGGCACTCCCGGCGGCTGCGTCCTCCACAAGCCGGTGCTGGGCGACACGCTGCCGGTGTACGTGTGGGACAAGTACGAGGAGTTCCCGAACGTGGTGCCGATGGTGGACCTCCCGGACGAGGCCATCGCCGACTACCTGGAGCGCAACGTGGCCGCGCTCCTGCGCGTGGTGCGCGAGAACGGAATCACCGCCATGCACGCGAACCACGCCGTGCTGATGTCGGTGGTGGCGCAGCGCGTGGGCGCGGCCACGGGCGTCCCCTTCGCCATCATGCCGCACGGCAGCGCCCTGGAATACGCCGTCAAGCGCGACCCGCGCTTCCTGCGGCTGGCCGAGGGAGCCTTCGCCGCCGCGCGCCGGATCTTCGTCATGGGCGTGGAGATGCGCTCCCGGGTGCTCTCGGTGTTCACGGAGGTGCCGGGGCTGGAAGACAGGATCCGCGAGCTGCACCTGGGGGTGGATACCAGCCAGTTCGTCCCGGTGCCGCGGAGCGGCCGCCGCGCCCGGATCGCGGAGCTGTGCGGCGCGCTGGCCGGGCTCCCCCGCGGGCGCACCCCGGCGCAGACGGAGGCGATGCTCGGCCGCCTGCGAGGCGGGATGGATCGCCCCGCGCTGGAGGAGGCGCTCGCCGCCGCGCGGGGGTTCGCTTCCAAGAGCCCCGACGCGGAGCTGGAGGCCAGGCTCGGCGCGGTGGACTGGGACCGGGATCCGACCCTGCTCTACGTGGGGCGGCTGATCTCGGCGAAGGGGGTGCAGGAGGTGATCGCCGCGCTCCCGCTGCTGCTGGAGCGCACGCCGGACCTGCGCCTGCTGGTGGTGGGGCACGGGCCCCTGCGCGAGCCGCTGGAGGCGCTCCTCTGGGCGCTGGAGCACGGCGAGCGCTCCCTGGCCGAGCTGATCGTGCGCTGGGGGCGGGCGCTGGAAGGAGACCCCGAGGGGGAGGGCGGAGGCGAGGAGCTGACCAAGGTGGCCCGCTTCTTCGAGCAGCTGCGGGCCCGCGGCGAGCTGGACGCCTACTTCGCGGCGGGGCGGGCGCGGGTTCGCCCCGACCGCGTGCTGTTCACCGGCTACCTCACGCATCGCGAGCTGCGCTACCTCTTCGCCTGCTGCGACGTGGCGGTCTTCCCCTCGGTGGTGAAGGAGGCGGGGCCGCTGGTCTTCCTGGAGGCGCTGGCGTCGGGCGCGTTCCCCCTGGGGACGTACTTCGGCGGGATGCAGGCGAGCATCGACTCGGTGGCCGCGGCGCTCCCGCCGGGCGACGCCGAGCCGATGAAGCTGAGCCCGGACCCCGAGCGGACGGTGGCCGACATCGTGCGCCACGTGCCGGTGGCGCTGGCGGTGGGGGAGCGGAGCAAGGACGCCCTCTGCCGCGTGGCGCGGGAGCACTACGACTGGAGCAGCGTGACGAGGATCTTCCTCGCGGAGCTGCGCGCCCTGTGAGGGTCCGCCGGGGCGAAAACCGACACCGGGTGAGCGTACGATGAAGATACCGCCGGAATGGCTGACGCAGCGGGCCGAGAACCGGCCGGCCGCCCAGCACCGCGACCTCCCGCCGATGGCGGCGCTCCGCATCCGGAGGGCGTGGGAGAAGCTGAAGGCCGAGGCGGGGGAGGAGGACGAGCTGTGGGCGTTCGCCAATCCCTCCAACACGTGGAAGCGGCTGGGCAAGCACACGGGCTACGCCCTGGTGCGCGCGGGCGAGATCGTCCAGAGCGTCACCGTGACCAGCGACTGAGCGGATCAGGTGGGATACTGGCGGAGCGCAGCGAGGAAGAGCGGTTTGGCCCACTGGGGGACGGCGGTCGCCTCGCACGCTTCCCGGATCACTCGGTCGGCCATGTGCAGGATCAACCGCGGCCTGGGCGCAACGCCCAGGGCTGGGTTACCTTCTTCGGTGTTGTCGAACACCCGCAGCTCCGTGAGCTTCGGCAGCAGGCGGACCAGGTTTTCCCGGCTCCGGTCGTAGCGCTCGCGGATCCTGGCTTCCGGGATGTCGTGCCCTCCATCCGCCACCCGCGCCCGCACCCGGGCGAGGTGCAGCTCCGGCCCCTCCAGTCCGATGTACCATACCCGCACGGCCAGCCCCGCGTCGTGCGCGTCGGCGAGCAGCGCCGGGATCGTGTTCCCTCCCAGCGTCGTCTCGAAGGCGAACTCCAGGCGCCCGGCGATCGCCTTCTGCAGCAGGCGCTTTCCCTGCAGCCACGCCTGGCTGTTCGCCTCGTCCGGGCTCAGCTCCGGGTACGCCGCGAGGATGCGGCGGGCTACCTCGTCCGGGTTGAAGTAGTCCGCGCCGCGCCTCCGCACTTCGGCGCCGGCGACGCTGCTCTTCCCGGCGCCGTTGGTTCCGGCGAGAACGTAGATCGAGGGCCGCGCCTTCGCCCGGCTCCTCACCCGGCGCGCCTGGCCGCCTCGACCGCCGCCCGCCCGAGCTCGTCCGGTGACGCGGCGAAGGCGTCGCGCATCCCGGCGCGCGCTTCGGGCGTCTGCATGCGCGCGAGCAGCTCGTCGAACTCGGCCGCCAAGTCGTCCAGCGACGGCGCGCTACCCCGCGAGAGAGCTTCGTATCGGTCGACCGACATCACGACCGCCTGGGTGACGTTGTGCTTCTGAATGAGCACCGTGGCGTCCCGGGCGACCGTGTCGAGCAGCCGCCCGAAGCCGTTCTGGGCTTCGGTCGAGGTCATCACCACGACCGACCCGCGCCGGACCGCCTTCGGTGGCCGTTTCGCCCTTCCACGTTTCATGGTAGCTCCCCAACCGGTTCCCAACCGCGCGTTTAGCTATTTTAGGCATTTTCGTTGGATGACGTCAAGCCTGCCAGCCGCCATTGTCAACGCCAGGGCGCACCGACGATAATCCCGTCACGAAGCGTCGATCCTCCGCCTGCCCTCCTCCCCATCCCTGAAAGGACAGCCCGATGGCGAAGCGACCGCTCGCGGGTGCGCGCAGCATGGCCGGCATGAACGTGGTGCTGTTCGTGACCGATCAGGACCGGGCGATCCAGCACTTCCCCCCGGGGTGGGCCGAGGAGAACCTCCCCGGCGTCGACCGGCTGCGGCGGCACGGCGTCACCTTCCGCAACGCCTTCACCAACTCGTGCATGTGCTCGCCGGCCCGCGCCACGATGATGACCGGTTACTTCCCCGCCCAGCACGGGGTGAAGTACACGCTCGAGGAGGATATGGACAACCCCCTGAAGTACGACCAGGTGCAGATGCCGCTCGACTTCGCCAACCTCGCCTCGGTGATGTCGGCGGCGGGCTACGACGTGGTCTACAAGGGGAAGTGGCACCTCAGCAAGCCCAAGGGCCGCGTCTGGAAGCCCTCGGACGTGGGGCAGTACGGCTTCGCGCGCTGGAACCCCAAGGACGCCGGCGCCAACCAGGACATCCCCCAGGGCGGTGGCGGCTTCCCGGACAACGACGGCCGCTTCATGCTCGACGATGGCGACTGGAAGCTCGGCCGGGAGGGGGCGCTCGCCTACCTGCGCTCGGTGGCCGCGCGGCAGCAGCCGTTCTTCCTGGTGGTCTCGCTCGTCAACCCCCACGACGTGCTCTTCTACCCGAGCACCTACCGCAAGGCCGGCTACGACGACGCGTGGCTGCAGGGCGACATCGAGCTCCCCGCCACCGTGCACGAGGATCTCTCCACCAAGCCCACCGTGCAGCGGCAGTTCCGCGACCTGTTCGCCGTCACCGGGCTGCTGGACTCGCCGGAGAAGAAGCGGAACTACCTGAACTTCTACGGCAACCTGATGAAGCTGTCGGACCAGTACCTGGTGGACGTGCTCGACACGCTGGAGGCGCAAGGCCTGATGGACGACACGGTGGTCATCCGCACCTCCGACCACGGCGAGATGGGGCTGGCGCACGGCGGGCTGCGGCAGAAGAACTTCAACTTCTACGAGGAGTCGCTCCGGGTGCCGCTCCTCTACTCCAGCCGCAGGCTCTTCGACGGCGACTACCGCTCCGACGCGCTCGTCTCCCACGTCGACTTCCTCCCGACCCTCGCCACCCTGTTCGACGCGCCGACCCGCGCGCGCGCCGACTGGCAGGGCGTGGACTACTCCACCAGCGTGCTGAACCCGGAGCAGGCCAGGGCGCCGCAGCGCTACGTCGTCTTCACCTGGGACGACTGGCAGGCCGGCCAGTCGTCGGGCCCCTACCTCCCGCCGCCGAACCACATCGTGAGCATCCGCGAGGAGCGCTGGAAGCTGGCGAAGTACTACGACGTGAACGGCGAGGTGCCCCCCCAGTGGGAGATGTACGACCTGGCGACGGACCCGCTGGAGTGCACCAACCTGGCCTACGCGGAGTACCGGCGCACGCCGGAGCAGGAGGCCCAGCTCCGCCGGCTCCGGCGCCGGCTCGCGGCCATCCAGAAGACCCGGCTGGCACCGCTCCCGAACACACCGGAAGACCGCCACCCGTAGCGCGCCGCGCCGCGAGACTCTATCGTATACCCCATACGCTTACATCGGCAGCGCAGAACCCGGTGGTACCGACGTGCCCATGACACCATTCCCCGCCCGCGCGCTCTTCGCGGCCCTGCTCGCGGCCGCCGCGGCGGGGTGCGGCAGCGCCGCCCCGGGAGCGGCGCAGAGCGCGCCCGCCCCGACGGGCGCCGTGCGCGATCCCTACACCGCGGCGGACGTGCACTTCATGTCCGCCATGATCGGCCACCACGCCCAGGCCATCGAGATGTCCCGCCTGGCGCCCACGCACGGCGCCAGCCCCTCGGTGCTCACCCTGGCCGCGCGGATCATCAACGCCCAGGAAGACGAGATCGCCACCATGCAGCAGTGGCTCCGCGACCGCGGGCAGCCGGTGCCCGAGGCGCGGTCCGCGGGGGCGCACATGATGATGCACGGCGTGGAGCACGAGATGCCGGGCATGCTCACCGAGGCCCAGCTGCGGCAGCTGGACCAGGCCCGGGGAGCCGAGTTCGACCGGCTCTTCCTGACCTTCATGATCCAGCACCACCGCGGCGCCGTCGTCATGGTGACGGAGCTGTTCTCCGCCTGGGGCGCCGGCCAGGACGAGCTCGTGTTCAAGTTCGCCTCGGACGTGAACGTCGATCAGACCACCGAGATCGCACGGATGCAGCGGATGCTCGCCGACCTCGTCTTCGGCAGCCCCTCGCCGTGACCACCCGCTCGCAGGATGTCCGTATGACCAACACCGCCCTTTCCGAGGAATCCGCCATGTCCCCTGTTTCCCAGGTAAGATCCACCGCTGTCCGGCTGCTCGCGCTCCTCCTCGCCCTCGGGGTCTCGGCCACGGCGGCGAGCGCGCAGACCTCGCAGCGCGACCCGCGCGTGGGGCTCCGCGCCGGGCTGCTGAACGCGGCCGAGGCCACGTGGAACCTGCGCCTGCTCTCCAAGACGCCGCCGCCGCCGGACTTCTTCGGGAAGACCAACTCCGACCTGGCCTTCCTCGGCAACTACGCCATCCAGGGCAACTACCACGGCTGGCAGATCTGGGACATCTCCAACCCCAGCCGCCCGACGCTGCGGCGGGGGTTCGTCTGCCCCGCCTCGCAGAGCGACGTCTCGGTCTACCGCAACCTGCTCTTCATCTCCGGCGAGGGGCTGAGCGGGCGCCTCGACTGCGGGACGCAGGGCGTGCAGGACACGGTGAGCCGGGACCGGCTCCGCGGGCTGCGCATCTTCGACATCAGCGACCTCGCGAACCCGCGCAACGTCGGCAACGTGCAGACCTGCCGCGGCTCGCACACGCACACGGTGCTGGTCGATCCCGACGACGCGGAGAACGTCTACGTCTACATCTCCGGCTCGGCCGGGGTGCGCTCGCCGAACGAGCTGACCGGGTGCGTGCGCGTCTCGCCCACCGAGGACCCCAACTCGGCGCTCTTCCGCATCGAGGTCGTCAAGGTGCCGCTGGCCCACCCGGAGCGGGCGGCCATCGTCAGCTCGCCGCGCATCTTCAACGAGCTGACGGCGCCGCCGCGCCACGGCGAGGCGCCGGAGGACATCGAGGCGGCCAGGCGCGCCGCCGCCGCCGCCCGCGAGCGGGGCGCGTTCACGGCCACGGTCTTCGGGACGGAGCGGATCCTCCCGCCGAACATGGTCAACCCGATGCTGGACAGCATCGTCAAGGCGCGGGGCGGCACCGGCCCGGCCACCGCGGCCGACAGCGCCACCCTGCGCGCGGCGCTCCCCGACATCGTCGCGCGGATGTTCGCGCCGCCGGCGGGCCCGCGCCCGGGGCCCACGCAGTGCCACGACATCACCGTCTACCCGGCCATCGGCCTGGCCGGCGGCGCCTGCGAGGGGTACGGCTTCCTGCTCGACATCCGCGACCCGGCGGCCCCGGTGCGCATCGCGGCGGTGGCCGACTCGAACTTCTCGTACTGGCACTCGGCCACCTTCAACAACGACGGCACCCAGATCCTCTTCAGCGACGAGTGGGGCGGCGGCAGCCAGCCCAAGTGCCGCGCCAGCGACCGGCCGGAGTGGGGCGCCAACGCCCTCTTCGACATCGTCGACCGCAGCCGGATGGAGTTCCGAAGCTACTACAAGCTCCCAGCGGCGCAGACGGCGCAGGAGAACTGCGTGGCGCACAACGGCTCGCTGATCCCCATCCCCGGGCGCGACGTGATGGTGCAGGCGTGGTACCAGGGCGGCGTCTCCGTCTTCGACTGGACGGACTCCAGGCGCCCGAAGGAGATCGCCTTCTTCGACCGCGGCCCGGCGGACTCCACGCGGCTCGCCGGCGGCGGGTCGTGGTCCGCCTACTGGTACAACGGGGTGATCGTGAGCTCGGAGATCTCGCGCGGGCTCGACATCCTGGAGCTGAAGCCGAGCGAGTTCCTCTCGCAGAACGAGATCGACGCGGCCAGGTCGGTGCGGCTGGACTACCTGAACGCGCAGGGGCAGCCGAAGTTCGTCTGGCCGCCGAGCTTCGCGCTGGCGGGGGCGTACGTGGACCAGCTCGAGCGCGGGCACGGCCTGCCCCAGGCGAGGATCGCCGCCGTGCGGCAGGCGCTGGCGAGCGCCGAGCGCGCGACGGGAGCGAGACGCCGGACCGCGCTGAACGCGCTGGCGACGCAGCTGGACCGCGACGCGGCGAGGGCCGACGACGCGGAGAAGGTGCGGACGCTGGCGGCCGCGGTGCGGGAGCTGGCCGCCGTGCGCTGACCGCCGCCGGTTGAAGCAAGCGAAAGGGGCTGCCGCGAGTGCGGCAGCCCCTTCGTCATGCGGCGCTCACGCGAAGCGCTTCGCGGTGCGCGCCCTGGCCTTCCGTGCCTCCTCCTCGCGGTCGCGGGGAGAGGCCCGGATTTCGAGCGCGTCGATCAGGCGACGCGCCGCGGACGCCACCTCGTCGACCGCGCGCTCGAAGGCGGCTTCGTTCGCGCGTGAGGGTCGCGTGGTCCCGCTGACCTTACGGACGAACTGGAGCGCCGCCGCCCGCACCTCGTCGTCGGTGGCCGGCGGCGCGAAGTTCGCCAGCGTCTTGATGTTCCTGCACATGGGGCAATCCCTTGAGGTAAGGCGTTGCTTCGCTCGTCCACTCCGTGCATATTCTCCGTCTACGTGCTTGCTGGGACTATATGCTATAGCTTATACTACCCACAGAAGAACGTGAGCGAACACTGCGAGGTCCGGTTCACGAAGGCCGCAGCGAAGGAATGCGGAACGTGGCGAAGAAGGACCCTGCGCGTGCCGCCATCCTCCGTGCCCTTATCATGCAGGTAGAGGAGAACGGATGGAAGCTGTCCACGAAATCCCAGGTCATCAAGGCCCTGCGAAACGACACCTGCGTGGGTGAGATTCGGGACGTGGGGAGTGGAGGCTATCGGCTGTTCTGTTCTGGCACGATACCGGGATCGTCCGGGAATTGTGGGTCTGCCGTGTGCTGCCCAAGCGGGACGTGGCAGGCAAGCGCCGGCTCAACGACGTCTGCGATGCGGTGGAAGCGCTTCGCAGGCGCTTCCTCGAGGAGAACGAGTGATGTTCGAGCGCCAGGGATCGAGGGCGAAGGACGTCTTCACGGCAATCGAGGAAGACGTGCCGGAGCTCGCGCACGCCGAGCAGGAGCTCGGGAGCCGGCTGGTGGTCGCCCGGAACGTGACGCGGCTCCGGATCCAGCGCGGCTACACCCAGCAGCGCCTGGCGCAGGAGCTCGGCGTGCGGCAGCCGCGCATCGCGCAGATCGAAGGTGCCCGCGCCAACCTGCAGATCGACACGCTCGACCGCCTCGCCGCCGTCTTCGGCGTGGAGCCCGCAAGCTTGCTCCAGACGGAGAAAGCCACCTCTCGCGCTCCTGAGCCTCAGGCGGTCGCTGCGGACTGACGGCGCCGCGACCCACCCGGGCGGAGCCTGCCTCGTCAGCTCTCCGTGGGCCGCTGGCAGTTGACCATCCACGGCGTGCCGAAACGGTCGCTGCACATGCCGAACCGCTCGGCCCAGAAGGTCTCCGCCATCGGCATGGCCACCGTGCCGTCCTCCGCCAGCGCGTGGAAGATGCGCTCGGCCTCGGCCGCTTCATCGACGTTCACCGACACGTACAGCCCCTGCGGCTTCTGGTAGTACTCCGGCGGGCTGTCGGAGGCCATCAGCACCTGGCCGCCCACCACCAGCCGGGCGTGCATGATCCGCTCGCCCCATTCAGGAGGCACCTCCCCGGCGATCGGCGTCTCCGCGTGCGTGATCATCGCCTCGATGGTGCCGCCGAGCACCTGCGCGTAGAACCGGAACGCCTCCGCGCACTGGCCGTCGAAGTTGAGGTACGGGTTCACCTGCATGGTGCCTCCTGGCGTGGTTGGTAACGGGGACCGCGGCTACTGCTTCGCCATCTCCTCCCGCAGCCGGGCGTGGAGCTCGACTCCTTCGCCCTCGCCGAAGTCCTCCAGCTCGTACAGCGGGCGGATCTCGATCTCCACGTTCCCGCCGCCGTCGATCGTCGGCCAGCGCTTGACCCACTCGATCGCCTCCTCCTTCGACGCCACCTCGATCAGCGAGAAGCCGGCGACCAGCTCCTTCGTCTCGGCGAAGGGGCCGTCGATCACCCTCGGCTTCCCGCCCGAGAACCTGACGCGCGCACCCTTCGCGCTGGGCTGCAGCCCCTCCCCCATGACCATCACGCCCGCCTGCACCATCTCCTCGATGTACTTCCCCATGGCGGTGATCAGCTCCTCGCTGGGGAGCGCGCCCGCCTCGGTCTCGCGGTCGGCCTTGCGCAGGATCGCGAATCGCATCTCTGTCTCCTCCGGTTGCGGGGTGCGGAGCCGGTAAGCAGCGGGGCTCTACCCGTACGTCGAACGAGGCTCCCCGGAATCGACACGGCTCCGCACCTCGTCTTTTTTACAGCGTGGACAGGTGCTCCGCAAGCCGGTCCAGCGTCTGGTTGCCCCCCTCCACCGCCCCGAACTCCACGGTCCGGTCGCGCTCCGCGGCCGTGTCGAAGCGCATGCGCAGGGTGACCCGCGTTCCGCCGCCCTCCGCGGCGAAGGTCACCGTGACGTGGAAGTGCGTGTCGTCGCCCTCGCCGTCGTCGCCGTGGGCGTAGACCAGGCGCTCGGGCTCCACCACCTCGACGTACTCGACGCGGTTGGGATAGTCGGTGCCGTCCGGCCCGTGCATGACGAAGCGCCAGACGCCACCCGGCCGCACCTCCATCTCGTGGGTGGTGGTGGTGAAGCCGCGCGGGCCCCACCAGAGCGGCACCTGCTCCGGGTCGGTCCACGCCCGGAACACCAGCTCCCGCGGCGCGTCGAACACGCGCGTGAGCACGATCTCGCGGTCCGCCGTGGC
>DASUNK010000515.1:0-3545 GCA_036277195.1 Longimicrobiaceae bacterium
GAGCGCGCGGGGAGCGGGCTCGCCGGGGGTGCGGGGTGGGCCATGTGCGTCGGGGCGGCCTCGCGGGGAGGATGCGCCGGGATCGCGCCCGGGTGGGACGGGCAGAATCTATGCGGCGCGCCGGGGGTTCACCAGCGGCGCGCCGCCAGGCGGCCTCAGACGCCGCGGGCGCAGTGGCCGCAGGCCAGCGTCTCGGGGAACACCTGCAGCCGCTCGAAGGGGATGGTCCGCCCGCAGGCGCTGCACGAGCCGTAGGTGCCTTCTTCCAGGCGCCGCAGCGCCTCCACGATCTGCCGGAGCTGCGCCTGCTCGCGCTCCTGGAGGTTCTTGGTGAGCCCCTGGTTCTGCAGCGCCTCGATGCGCGAGAGGCGGCCCACCGTGTCCTGCTCCAGGTCCCGCGGGCGCGCGGCGCCCCCGCTGGTCTTCAGGCTGCGCTCCAGCCTGCCCAGGGAGCGCAGCAGCTCGGCGCGGATGTGCTCGAGCTGCTGCGGCGCGAGCGCGGGCTGTACTGCGGTCATGCGTGCGTCCTTCCGAGGTTTGAAGGGTGGAGACGAGGGAGAAGTCATGCGGCGGGCGACACCCGCTCCAGGAAGACGTCGAAGACCCCGCCGCACACGGCGGGGCTCCACGAGAACAGGTCCTCGGTGAGGTCCACGCGCACCAGGCGCGGCGCGCCGGTGCGGGCCACCTCGCCCGCGGCCTCGATCACCAGCGCCTCGCCGCACCCGCCGCCCACGGTGCCGGTGAGGCCGCGCGCGGGGTCCACCAGCATCTTGCTCCCCACCCCCCGCGGGGTGGAGCCCTTGCAGCGGACGATGGTGGCCAGCACGGCGGGGCGCCCGTCGCGGGCGGCCGCCTCGGCGGCGGAGAAGACGGCGAGATCCTCGGTCACGGCGAAGTCCTGAGTCCTGAGTCCTGAGTCCTAAGTGCTGCCGTCCCCGGGGGCGAGCCGCCGCAGCGGGTCGTCCGGGAGCGCGTCGGCGATGGCGGCGATCTCCTCGGCCTCGCGCCAGCGGGCCACCAGCTCGTGCAGCACGCCCGCCATCGCCCGGCGCTCGGCCTCGTCGTGCAGCGCCATCTCCAGCGCCAGCACCTCGGGAGTGCTCACCGGGCGGGGCTCGGCGCTCCCCGCGGGGAGCCAGAAGCCGCGGAAGCCGCCCAGCGCGTTGCGCCGCAGCAGGAGCGCGCCCGGCTCGGCGCCGCCCACCAGCCGCGACACGTACTCCTCCGCCGAGCCGGCCGCCTCCAGGTGCGCCAGCGCGGCCCCCAGCGAGCGGCGCGACGCCCCGCTCTCGTTGGCGCTGGCAATGGCCCGCTCCAGCACCGAGCGCCCGCCCACCGTGCGCAGCGGCGGCGCGGAGTGGAGGAGCGTCCGCACCTCGGGGAGGTCGATGTCGAGCTCGCCCGCGGCCCCGGCGCGGATGCGCGCCCCGTCCAGCCGCCACACCGGGAGCGCCAGCCGGTCCGTCCGCGCGTCGCGGACGGTCACCTGGCAGACGATCCGGCTCCCCACGGCGTGCTGCCGGAGGAGGAGGAGCGTGGGGTCGAGCAGCGAGACCGCCGTCTCCAGCCAGTAGCTCCGGCGCCGCTTGCGCAGCTCGCGGCCGTAGCGCCACGCCGCCAGCTCGCCGGGGAGCGCCTCGCCCACGCGCACCAGCCGGGTGCCGTCGGGGAGCACGGCCAGCCCCACGTTCTCGGCGTGCACCCGCCGCCGCGTGCCGGCGAAGAGCCGCTCGGCCGCCTCCACCGCCTCCCAGCGCTCCTCCACCGGCGCCAGGTTCCAGCGCGCGCAGCGGGGGCACACCGCCCAGAGGCGGCCGCGCCAGCCGTCGAAGGCCACGGAGCGCCCCACCGGGAACGGCTCCAGGGCGTGGTTGGTCCCCAGGTCGGCGGAGCAGAAGATGCAGCGCCGGTACACGGGGCCTCAGCCGCGCAGCCGCTGGAGCGGGTCGTCGGGGAGCGCGTCGGCGATGGCCGCGATCTCCTCGGCCTGGCGCCACGCCGACTCCAGCACCGTCAGCTCCCCCTGCAGCGCGCGGCGCTCCGCCTCCTCGTGCAGCGCCATCTCCAGCGCCAGCGACGCCTCGCGGCCGAGCGCCTGCTTCTCCATCCCCTTCTGCTTCCCCAGCGCCCGCCGCGCGGCCGCCGTCTGCCGCACGAAGTCCTCGGCCGAGCCGGCCGTCTCCAGCATCCCCACCGCGCGCTGCAGGTGCGCGCGCGAGGCGCCCTTCTCGTTCAGGTGCACCAGGGCGCGGTTGAGCACGGTGCGGGCGGCGGCGTCGCCCAGCGCCACCTTGTCGCCGGTGAAGGTGGGACTCCCCCAGCGGTCCGTCTTCGGGTCCTTGAGGCTCACGTCCGTCAGGAGCAGGCGGATCCCCGCGTCCGGCTCGCCCGGCGGCGGGGTGCCCAGCACCGCCCCCTGCACGTGCCAGCGGCGGATCACCAGCGGCACCCCCGTGGGCGAGGCGGCGGCGGGGATATGGTGCACCACCTTCCGCCGCTCGCGCTGCTGCCAGAGGTTGCTCAGGAAGCCGGACATGGATGCGATCCCGCCGAGGGAGGTGAGCGCCACGATCCCGCCCAGCACCACCAGCCCGCCGGCCGCCGCGGCCGCGGCCGCGATCAGGTACTGCTTCCGCCGCTTCACCAGCTGGTCGCCGTAGCGCCAGGCCGCCAGCTCGCCCGGGAGCGCCTCGCCCACGCGGATCAGCCGGGTGCCGTCGCGCAGCCGCGCCAGCCCGATGTTCTCGGACTGCACCCGCAGCCGCGCGTCGGTGAAGAGCCGGTCCGCGCTCTCGATCGCCTCCCAGCGCTCCTCCAGCGGCGCCAGGTTCCAGCGGGCGCACTTGGGGCAGATCGCCCAGAGCCGCCCCTTCCAGCCGTCGAACGCCAGGCTCCGGCCGACGGGGAACGCCTCCAGGGCGTCGTTGGCCCCCAGCTCCGCCGAGCAGAAGATGCAGTTGCGGTACATCGCCCCGGCTCTCGCTCACTCCTTCGGAAGCACCCACCGCTCGGCCACGCGCTCGCGGTCGCGCAGCGGCTCGCCCGTGCCGCCGCGGCGCACGCGCACCAGCTCGGCGGCGATGGCCACGGCGATCTCCTCCGGCGTCTCGGCACCGATGTCCAGCCCCACCGGCGCGTGCACGGCGCGCAGCCGCTCGGGGGCGATCCCCTCGCGCGCCAGCTGCGCCAGCGCCGCCCGCGTGCGCCGCCGGCTCCCCACCATCCCCACGTACGCGGGCGCCCCGGGGCGGCGCAGCACGTCGCGCAGCGCCTCGAAGTCGTACTTGTGCCCCCGCGTCACCAGCACCAGGTGCGTGCCGGGGCCGATGCGCACGCCGCGGAACGGGTCCGAGAAGTCCGCCTGCCGCACCTCGGCCGCCTCGGGGAAGCGCTCGCGGGTGGCGAACTCCGGCCGGTCGTCGAGCACGGTGACGCGGTAGCCCAGCAGCGCGCCGATGCGGCAGAGGGGCCGGGCGATGTGCCCGGCCCCCACCACCACCAGCTCGGGCGGCGGCCGGTGGGGCTCCAGGTAGAGGGTGCAG
>DASUNK010000516.1:0-3395 GCA_036277195.1 Longimicrobiaceae bacterium
TCCCCCCGACCCCCTCCCCCAAAAAACCCTGGGGGAGGGGGAGAACCGCTTCACCGCACGCCGGCTCCGTCGCACTTCGCACTTCGCACTTCGCACTTCGCACTTCAAACAACGGTGGGCGCCATGAAGTAGTCGAAGTTCGTCTCCGAGCTGCGCCAGGCGCGCACCCGGTAGATCCGCCCCGGCGCGCCGGGCTCCAGCCGCACCCACTGCTGGCCCCCGTGCCAGAAGTGCCGCTCCCCCGTCAGCAGCTCCTCCACCTCCCAGGGGTCGTGCCACCCGATCCCCATCTCCGGCAGCGGGAAGTGCAGCACCGCCTCGTGCGCCTGGAAGGGGTCCAGGTTCACCGCCACGAAGAGGAGCGAGGTGCGGTCCGGCGTCATCTTCCCGTAGAAGAGGACGTTGTCGTTGTCCGCCTGATGGAAGCGCAGGTTGTCGTACTCCTGGAGCGCGGGGTTGCGGCGCCGCACCTCGTTGAGCCGCGCCACCAGCGCGCGGAGGTTGCCGGGGCGCTCCCAGTCCCACGCCTTCAGCTCGTACTTCTCCGAGTCGAGGTACTCCTCCTTCCCCGGGAGCGGCGTCCCCTCGCACAGCTCGAAGCCGCTGTAGATGCCGTACACGGAGGAGAGGGTGGCGGCCAGGATCGCGCGGATCATGAACGCCGGCCGTCCCCCGCGCTGGAGGAACTCGGGGAGGATGTCGGGCGTGTTGGGGAAGAGGTTGCCCCGGTAGTACTCCCGCATCGGCCCCCGGGTGAGCTCCTCGAAGTACTCGCGCAGCTCGTGCTTGAAGTTGCGCCAGGTGAAGTAGGTGTAGCTCTGGGTGAAGCCGGCCTTGGCCAGCACGCGCATCATCTTGGGGCGGGTGAACGCCTCGGAGAGGAAGATGACGTCGGGGTGCCGGCGCTGCACCTCGCGGATCATCCACTCCCAGAACTGCACCGGCTTGGTGTGCGGGTTGTCGACGCGGAAGATCTTCACCCCCTGCTCCACCCAGTGCAGCACCACGTCGCGCCACTCGCGCCACTGCGCCTCCCAGTCGTCGCCGTAGAAGTTCAGGGGATAGATGTCCTGGTACTTCTTGGGCGGGTTCTCGGCGTACCTGATGGTGCCGTCGGGGCGCACGTAGAACCACCCCGGGTGCTCGCGCACGTAGGGGTGGTCCGGCGAGACCTGGATGGCGAAGTCGAGGGCGATCTCCAGCCCGTGCTCGCGCGCGGCCGCCACCAGCCGCCGGAAGTCGGCGAGCGTCCCCAGCTCGGGGTGCACCTCCCGGTGCCCGCCCTCCTCGCCGCCGATGGCGTAGGGGCTCCCGGGATCGTCCGGCTCGGGGGTGAGCGAGTTGTTGCGCCCCTTGCGGAACTGCCGCCCGATCGGGTGGATCGGGGGGAGGTAGAGCACGTCGAAGCCCAGGTCGCGCACGTAGGGCAGCTTGCGGATGACGTCGTCGAAGGTGCCGTGGCGGCCGGGGTCGTCGGCCATGGAGCGGGGGAAGAGCTCGTACCAGGCGGCGAAGCGGGCGGCGACCCGGTCCACCTGCAGGGGGAGCACGCGGTCGTACTGCGTCAGGTCGTCGCGCAGGGGGTAGCGCTCCATCAGCGCCAGCAGCTCCGGGTCGAGCGCCGCCGCCACCCGGTCCGCCAGGGTGTGGTCCGCCTCGGGGCCGGGCGAGGCGGCCTCCTCGTACGCCAGCTCGGCCTGGTGCAGGTGGACCACCTCGCCCCCCTCGCTCCCCAGCACCTCGCCCAGGAAGGCGCGCAGCCGCCCGGCGTCGTCGTCCTCCCCGGCCAGGGCGGCGCTGGCGGCGACGAGCCGGGCCCCCTCGAAGAGCTCCAGCACCACGTTCTGCCCGGCGTCGTACTTCTTGCCCAGGTCCGACTGCCAGGTGCCGAAGCGGTCGGTCCACGCCACCACCGTGTAGAGCCAGCGGCAGTTGCGGTCCACCGCGAAGGCGCCCGTCCAGCGGTCGTTGTCGTGGAAGCGCATCGGCGCCTCGCGCCACTCCGCCTCGGTCTCGGGGCGGTAGCGCACGGCGGCGGCGATGGCGTCGTGGCCGTCGCGGAAGATGTCGGCCCACACCTCCACCGTGTCGCCCACCTCGCGCTTGACGGCGTAGCGCCCGCAGTCCAGCTCGGGGGCCACGGCCTCGATGACGATCGGACGGCTGGCGTCGAGGTGCTGGCGCGACTCGGCCTCGGCGCGGGCGGAGCGGGGCTTGGCGCGCGTGCGGGCGGACTTCTCCGGCATCGGTCCCTGGCGTGCGGGTGCGATCGGCGCCGGCGGGCGCCGGTCCGGGGGTGTGGAAGAGAGGCTGCCGCGCGGCCGGCGGCAAGGGGTGGGCCGGGAGGCGCCTAGCCGAGGGGCGCGGCGGCGGCGCGGGGGCGCACGGGCTCGGCGGTGGCGCAGAAGCTCCACAGCCCGGTCTCGTTCTGCTCCTCCCACCCGCTCGGGATCGGGTGGAGCCGCCGCTTCTCGGCCGCGGACTCGAAGCAGAGCCAGCCCTCCGCCAGCGCGGGCGGCAGGTGGCTGCGCGCGTGCGCGGGCCAGTCCGCGTGCTCGCCCGGGCGCACGCTCCAGGCCTGCCACACGGTCCCGTCGGGGGAAGTGAAGGTGCGCTCGGCCATGGCGGGTAAGTGGCTCGGGTGCAAGGACTAAGACCCGCCCTCCCCCGCAGCATGTTCCATGCCCGGCTACTACGCCCCGGGGTAGCAGTTGCCGCGCAGCCGCCCTCGCTGCATAAGCGCTTGCATATCCACGAGTTGCAAGCGTAATATGGGGCGCGTACGGCGGCATTCCTCCACAGGATGGGTGTGACGATGGCGCTGAGGACCTTCCAGAGCACGGGCGGGACGACGTGGCGGGTGTGGAGCGTCATCCCCGGGAGCCGTCCCGAGAGCGAGCGGCGCCGGGGATACGACCGCCGCAGCCCGGAGCCGGTGCTGCGCTACGGCGGCCCGGAGCGCCGCGCCGCCACGGAGCGGCGGCGCCCCGGCCTGGTCTCGGTGCCGCTGGCCGGCGGGTGGCTCGTCTTCGAGGGCCCGACCGAGCGGCGGCGCCTGGTGCCCATTCCCCCCGGGTGGGACCACTGGCCCGACGCGGAGCTGGAGCGCCTCTGCGCGCGCGCGCAGCCCGTCCTCCCCACCTCTCCCTCCCCCACGCCCCCGCAGCGCGACCTGTAGCCGCCCTCGCGCGTTTTCCGCCAGCGCCGGAACGCGAACCGGAAAAAGTGGACGTTGGCCGATGGCTTGCATCACCCCTGCCTTGCCAAGGCTCTGGTGATCCGCCCCTCCTGCGCCATCCTAGGCAGTCCCCGCTACGATGGAAGCATTATATGAGGGAAGGCTTCAGGATCCAGTATTACATCGACCTGCTGACCCCTCGCGTCAGCGAGCTGCA
>DASUNK010000517.1:0-2997 GCA_036277195.1 Longimicrobiaceae bacterium
GCGCCCCCGCCGCCCGACACCGGGCGCGGCGGCGCCCCGCCGCCGCGATGAAACACCCGGGCCGCTGCGGGGTTGTAGTGACCGCTCGGCCCGACGGGCCCCGTCTGATCCCAGCAGGAGATTCGGTAAGGTGATCCGCACCCCGCGGGCGGGTACGCTCGCACTCGCCCTCCTCCTCTTCCCCGCCGCGGCGGGCGCGCAGGCGCGTCCCTCCAACAGCACCGCACCGCGCGTCCCCTCGGCCGAGGAGGTGCGCGGCTGGATGACCGAGCTGCAGCAGATCGGGGCGCGGCTGCAGGCGGCGCACTCGCGCGCGCTGCAGGACCCGCAGCTGCGCCGGGCGCAGGACGCGCTGATGCGCGACATGCAGGAGGCTATGCTGCGGGTGGACCCCGAGCTGGACCGGCTGGCGGACCGGGCGCGGGCCATTCCGCTGGAGGTGCAGGGGGCGCAGCAGGCGGGCGACCGGACGCGGGCGGCGGGGCTGCTGCGCGAGCTGCAGGGGATCCAGCAGCGGGTGATGCGGGCGGAGGCGCTGGTGCTGCGGCAGCCGGCCTTCGCGGCGCGGACGCGCGGGTACGAGGAGCTGCTGCGGCGCGAGATGACCAAGTCGGAGCCGGAGCTGGACCGGCTGCTGGACCGGAGCCGCGACCTGAAGGAGCGGGTGGAGCGGGTGCTCCGGCAGCGGCGGCAGCCGGAGGGCCCCCGCCGCCGCACGCCGTAGCCCTAGCGCATCCCGTCCAGGATCTCCCCGAGCACGGCGAGCGCCGCGTCCGCCTGGGCGTCGGTGAGCACGAAGGGGGGCGAGAGCGAGAGCACGTTCCCGTGCACCCCGCCTCCCAGCACCAGCACCCCGCGCCGCAGCGCCTCCACCACCACCCTCCCCGCCAGCTCCGGCGCCGGCTCGCGCGTGGCGCGGTCGCGCACCAGCTCCACCCCGATCATCATCCCCAGTCCCCGCACCTCGCCCACGCGCGGGTGGTCCGCCGCCAGCGCCCGCAGCCGCGCCAGCAGGCGCGCCCCGAGCGCGGCCGAGCGCTCCACCAGCCCCTCCTCGCGCAGCACGGCGATGGCCGCCAGCGCCGCCGCGCACCCCAGCGGGTGCCCCAGGAAGGTGGAGGTGTGCAGCGCCTCGCCCGTCGAGCGCGGCCACGCCTCCATCGCCGCGTCCGTGCCGATGCACGCCGAGAAGGGGAGCCCCCCCGTGAGCCCCTTCCCCACCACCAGCAGGTCCGGCACCACCCCCCAGTGCTCGCAGGCGAACCAGCGACCGGTGCGGCCGAAGCCGGTGTAGACCTCGTCGCACACCAGCAGCACCCCCCGCTCGTCGCAGAGGCGGCGCAGCCCCGGGAGGAAGTTCGCCGGCGGCACCACGTCGCCGCCGCGCCCCTGCACCGGCTCCACCAGCACCGCGCCGATCCCGGCGTCCGGGGCGTCCAGCAGCCGCTCCGCCTCGCGCAGCGCCGCCGCGCCCGCCTCCTCGCGCTCGCCATCTGGATAGGGCGCCAGCACGCCGATGCCGGGGAGCTGCGCGGCGAAGGGGGCGCGGAAGTCCTCGCGCCCGGAGACGGAGAGCGCGCCGTAGGTGAGCCCGTGGTAGCCGCCGTGGAAGGCCAGCACCCGCGGCTTCCCGGTGGCGAGGGCGGCGGTCTTCAGCGCCGCCTCCACCGCCTCGGCGCCGGAGCTGGCGAGCACCGCGCGCCGCAACCCGCCGGGCGCCACCTCCGCCAGCGCCCGCAGCAGCGCCACCTTGACGGCAGGCGGGTGCACGTCGCCCATCCCGTGCAGCAGCCGCCCGGCCTGGGCGCGCACCGCTTCCACCACCCGCGGGTGCGCGTGCCCGATCCCCGCCACGGCGAAGGCGGCGGTGAGGTCCACGTAGACGTTGCCGTCCACGTCGCGCACGTTGGCGCCCCGCGCCTCGTCCCAGAAGACGGGGAAGTCGTCGGCCAGGTAGGTGACGTTGGGGGATTCGAATTCCGCCAGCTCCGCCGCCAGCCGGCGCGACTCCGGCCCCGGCGGCGGCGCCCGCAGCTCCGGGAGGAGCGCGCCCAGCCCACTCACGCCGTCCATCTCACTTCTCCCGTCCCAGCCACCCCTGCCGCCAGAAGAACGCCAGCAGCCCCAGCGCGACGACGCCCATCACCCCGAAGGCGAAACCCCAGCGCCAGTACCACGCCACCGGCGGGTGCACCAGGTTCATCCCGTAGATCCCCGTGACGAACCCCAGCGGGATGAAGATGGAGGCGAAGATGGTGAGCACCTTCATGATCTCGTTCATGCGGTGGCTCACGCTGGAGAGGTAGAGGTCGGTCAGCGACGAGCCCAGGTCGCGGTAGGTCTCCACCAGGTCCACGATCTGGACGGCGTGCTCCTGGCAGTCGCGCAGGTACACCAGCGTGGGCTGCGTCACCAGCTCGCCCGGCTCGCGGACGAGCGCCGCCAGCGCGTCGCGCAGCGGCCAGATGGCGCGGCGCAGGCTCATCAGCTCGCGCTTGGCGTGGTGCAGCCGGTTCATGCTGCGCCGGCTGGGGCGCCCCACGATCTCTTCCTCCAGCGCGTCGAGCCGGTCCGCGTACGACTCCAGCACGGGGAAGTAGTGGTCGACGATGGCGTCGATCACGGCGTAGGCCAGGTAGTCGGGCCCCGAGCCGCGGATGCGCGGGTGTCCGGCGCGGATGCGGGCGCGCACCGGGTCCAGCGGGTCGCCGGGGCGCTCCTGGAAGGTGAGCACGTAGTCGCGGCCCACGAAGATGCCGATCTGCTCCAGGTCCAGCTCCGGAATCAGCCGGGCCATGCGGGCGACGATCAGGAGGTGGTCGCCGTACGCCGCCACCTTGGCCCGCTGCGGCACGTCGGTCACGTCCTCCAGCCCCAGCCGGTGCAGGGCGAAGATGTCGCCCAGCGCCTGCACCGTGCCGGGGTGGCCCACCCCGTCCACGTTCACCCAGAGCACCGGCCACTTGCCGCGCATCTGCCGGAGCGTCTCCAGGTCGT
>DASUNK010000518.1:0-6369 GCA_036277195.1 Longimicrobiaceae bacterium
GGGAACTGCGGGTCCACCGGATAGTCCCCCGCCGGCAGGCCGTCCGCGGCCGCGAAGGTGCGGAAGCGGGTGAGCTTGGGGTGCAGCGCCCAGTTGTCCCACCCCGAGCCGCGTGCGCGCTCACGCACCCGGCGCCGCCCCTCGTGGGGGATGTGGATGGACATGGTGGCCAGCTGCTCGGCCACGTTCCCGTCGACCTCCACCGGGCGGGTCACGTGCAGGAGCGCCACGGCGTCGGCGGGGAGGGCCACGTCCTCGATGAAGTGGGTGACGTGGCGGTCCGGGACCCAGCGGAGGAACGGGTGGGTGCGGCGCGCGCGCACCAGCGACTCGGCGGTGTGGCGCCGGAGCGGGTGCTGCTTCAGGCAGGCGTGGAGGGTGAACTCGTGCTCCTGCTCCAGGTGCGACAGGTCGAAGTGCAGGGTGCGCAGTTCGGTGGCGCGCGGCGCGGCGTCGGACATGACAGGCTCTCCGGGGTGGTCGAGGCAGGCGGGGCGGGCAGGACGCCCAACGGGGGTGGCGGGGCCCGACTGGCGGTGTGAAGCAGGGAATGGGGAACGGGGAAGCTGCTACGTCAACTGGGATCAGTCGCTCGCATGAATGCGTGCGACGGACTTCGAAGTCAAGGCGAATGGGTCAAAAGATGAAGAAAGCCGCCGATGGTATTCCCGTGGGTGGCGGCGAAGGGGAGGGGTGGGAGTGCAACGCTCAGGCGGCGCCGAGCTGCACCGGCGTGCGCCCCTGGGTCACCTCGGCGCGGAGCTGCCCGCAGGCAGCCGCGATGTCGCTCCCGCGCGACTCGCGCACGAAGGCCGAGATCCCCCGTGACTCCAGCCGCTCCACCCACCAGTTCAGCCGCGTCCGCGGCGTCGGCTTCCACGCCGTCCCCGGGATCGGGTTGAAGGGGATCAGGTTCACGAAGGCGTTGAACTCCCCCACCAGCCCCGCCAGCTCGTCGGCCAGCTCGGGCTCGTCGGTCACCCCGTCGATCATCACGTACTCGAAGGTGATGCGCTTGCCGCCCGCCGCGTCGAAGCGGCGCAGCGCCTCCAGCAGCTCCGGGAGCGGGTACTTCTTCTCCAGGGGGATGAGCTGCTGGCGCAGCACGTGGTTGGGCGCGTGCAGCGACACCGCCAGCCGGAACTGCTCCGGCATCTCCGCCAGCCGCACGATCCCCGGCACCACCCCCACGGTGGAGACCGTGATCCGCCGCGCGCCCACCTTGTAGCCGCGGTTCAGCAGGAGGAGGGCGGGGAAGAGCGCCTTCGGGTTCATCAGCGGCTCCCCCATCCCCATGAACACGAGGTTGGTGACGTCGCCGTAGCCGTGCTCGCGCGCCCAGGCCAGCGCGCCCCGGTACTGGGCCACGATCTCGCCGGCGCTGAGCTGGCGCCGGTAGCCTGCCCACCCGGTGGCGCAGAAGGTGCACGCCATCGCGCAGCCCGCCTGCGAGGAGAGGCAAAGCGTCAGCCGCGTGGGCGTGGGGATGAGCACGGACTCGATCAGCTCGCCGTCGTGCAGCCGCCAGAGGTGCTTGGCGGTGCCGTCCACCGAGCGCGAGACCCGGGAGGGCTCGGGCGCGCAGAAGGTGAAGGCCTCCGCCAGCGCCGCCCGCTCGGCCAGCGGCAGGTCCGTCATGTCGGCGAAGGAGAAGGCCTCGCGCTCGTAGAGCCAGCGCAGCACCTGGCCCACGCGGTACCCCGGCTGGCGGCGCGCGGCGAAGTGCGCGCGGAGCGCGGCTTCCGCGTCGTCCGGCAGCAGGCCGGTGAGGTCGGGGGTGTCCAGGACTGGCGTCATGCTCTCGGCCGGGGTGCGCTCTCGCTCGGGGGTGCGGCCGCCTTGATTCACCCGGCCCCGCCGGAGGTTCCCGCGCGGCGTCCGCTTGATGGCGGACCGGGGCCGCGTTAGCTTTTGCAAGCTCCGCACCCGGCCACGCTTGCAAGGCGTGGCCTGGCACTTTCTGGAACCGAAGGCACCGCATTGCTGCTCACCGAGCTGCTGGCCCCGGAGCGGGTGAAGGTCCCCCTCACCGGCGCCTCCAAGGACGACCTCCTGCGGGAGCTGGTGGGGGTGCTGGGCGAGGCGGGCGCGGTGGCCGACGCGGACGACGTGCTCCGCGCCGTGCGCCGGCGCGAGGAGGAGCTGAGCACCGGCAACGGCGGCGTGGCCATCCCCCACGGCAAGACCGAGAGCGTGGGGGGGCTGGTGATGGCCGCCGGCACCACCCGCGGGCCGGTGGAGTTCGAGGCGCTCGACGGGCAGCCGGTGCGCCTCTTCTTCCTGCTGGTGGGGCCGCAGTCCGCCGCGGGGCAGCACCTCAAGGCGCTGGGCCGCATCGCCCGGCTGGCGCGCCGCGACGCGCTCCGCGAGCGGCTGGTGGAGGCGGCCTCGGCCGACGAGTTCATGGCCGTGCTGGCCGAGGCCGAGAGCACGTGAGCCGCCGCCTGCGCGGCTGGGGGCCGGCGCTCCTCTGGGCCGCCGTCCTCTTCTGGCTCTCGTCGCGCCCCACCGTGCCGGGCCCCGACCTTCCCGGCCTCGACAAGCTGGCGCACTTCGCCGCCTACGCCCTGCTCGGCGCCCTCCTCTCGCACGGCGCCCGGCGCTCCGGCGTGGCCGCGCCCTGGATCGTCGGGGCCGGGTGGCTCTACGCCCTGAGCGACGAGGTGCACCAGGGCTTCGTTCCCGGGCGCTCCCCCGAGGCCGCCGACTGGCTGGCCGACGCGGTGGGGGTGCTCTTCGGCATCTTCGTCCACACCCGCTGGCTCGCCCGCGCCCCCTACGCCGAGGCATGACCGCCGACCCGCTCGCCACCGCCTACCGCACCTCCGCCTGCGGCACCCTGCGCGCCGCCGACGCGGGGCAGCCCGTGACCCTGGCCGGGTGGGTGCACCGCCGCCGCGACCTGGGCGGGCTGGTGTTCCTGGACCTGCGCGACCGCGAGGGGCTGGTGCAGGTCTCCTTCGACCCCGAGTGGACCCCGGCCGAGGCGCTGGAGGAGGCGCGCCGGCTGGGCCCCGAGGACGTGGTGCAGGTGGAAGGGATGGTCTTCCCGCGCCTGCAGGGGCAGCACAACCCCAACCTGGCCACCGGCGACGTGGAGGTGCGCGCCGGCGCGCTGCGGGTGCTCACCCGCGCCGAGCCCCTCCCGATCCAGGTGTACTACGCCCCCGAGGAGGAGCTCCCCGCCGAGGACCTGCGGCTGCGCTACCGCTACCTGGACCTGCGCCGCCCCGAGCTGCAGCGCTCCCTGGCGACGCGCCACCGCGCCGCGCAGAGCACCCGGCGCTACCTGGCCGAGCAGGGGTTCCTGGAGATCGAGACGCCGCTCCTCACCAAGCCCACCCCCGAGGGCGCCCGCGACTACCTGGTGCCCAGCCGCGTGCACCCGGGCGAGTTCTACTCGCTCCCGCAGTCGCCCCAGCTCTACAAGCAGCTGCTGATGGTGAGCGGCTACGACCGCTACTTCCAGATCGCCCGCTGCCTGCGCGACGAGGACCTGCGGGCCGACCGCCAGCCCGAGTTCACCCAGATCGACGTGGAGATGGCCTTCGTCACCGAGGAGGACGTCTTCCGCGTGGGCGAGGGGCTGATGGCCGCCATCTTCCGCGACGTGCTGGAGGTGGAGATCGAGACCCCCTTCCCCCGCCTCACCTACGCCGAGGCCATGGCGCGCTACGGCAGCGACAAGCCGGACCTGCGCTACGGCCTCCCGGTGGTGGACGTGACCGCGGTGCTGCAGCGGGCGGACTTCCGGCTCTTCCAGGCCACGGCCGGGACGTCGCAGCGCATCCGCGGCATCCGGGCGCCGGGCGGGGCGCGGCTCTCGCGCCGCGAGCTGGACGAGCTGCAGGAGGTGGCGAAGCGCGGCGGCGCGGCGGGCGCGCTCTGGGTGAAGCGGGGCGACGAGGGGATGAGCGGCCCGTTCGCCAAGGCGCTGGACGAGTCCACCCTCGCCGCCTTCCTCGAGGCCACGGGGATGGAGCCGGGCGACGTGTTCGTGGCGGTGGTGGGCGAGTTCCGGGTCCCGGACCCCGCCGCGCCCCACGCCACGGGCGAGGGCGAGGCGGTGGCCGCGGGGCTGGAGCCGGCGCTCGACGAGCTGCGGCGGCACCTGGCGCGCGTGCTGGGGCTGCTGGAGGAGGGGCGGCACGCCTGGGCGTGGGTCACCGAGTTCCCCCTCTTCGGGTGGGATGCGGAGGCGGGGCGGCTGGTGGCGGAGCACCACCCCTTCACCCTGCCCCACCCGGACGACGTGGCGCCGCTGCTCGCGGCCACCGAGGACGGGACGATCGCCCCCGAGGCGGCGCGCGCGCTCTACCGCCGGCCGCTGCGCTCGCGCGCGTACGACGCCGTGCACAACGGCACCGAGGCGGCGAGCGGCTCGGTCCGCATCCACGAGCCGGCGCTGCAGGCGGCGGTCTTCCGGGCGCTGGGGATCGGCCCCGACGAGGCCCGGCAGAAGTTCGGCTTCCTGCTGGAGGCGTTCCGCTACGGCGCGCCCCCGCACGCCGGCGTCGCCTTCGGCTTCGACCGGCTGGCCATGCAGCTCGCCGGGGGGAAGAGCCTGCGCGACGTGATCGCCTTCCCCAAGACGGCGGCGGCGCGCGCGCTCTTCGAGGGCGCCCCCTCGCCGATCCCCGACGAGCAGCTGCGCGAGGTGCACGTCGCGGTGCGGCCGGGGTAAGAAGGTCCCATGAGTGAACGAGACGTCCAGGCCGTCCAGCACCGCCTCCCCGCCGAGGGCGCGGACCCGCTCGTCCTGAGCGGGGTGAACGACGCCAACCTCCTGGAGCTGGGCCGCCGCGCCGGGGTGCGCGTGGTCCTGCGCGACGACCACCTCCTCCTCTCCGGGCGGCTGGAAGACGTGGAGCGCGCCGTCCCCGTGGCCCAGCACATGGTGGAGCTGGCCCGCCGCGGCGTCCCGGTGGGCGCGGACGACATCGCCCGCTTCCTTGACGCCGCCGCCTCGCCCGACGGCGTGCAGCGCCTGGCCGAGGCCAGCCGCATCGTCGTCCCCGGGCCGCGCCGCACCATCAACCCCAAGTCGGAGGGGCAGGCCAGGTACCTCCAGGCCATCGAGGACAACGACGTGGTGGTGGGGATCGGCCCCGCCGGCACGGGGAAGACCTACCTGGCGGTGGCGATGGCGGTGGACGCGCTCTTCAAGAAGCGGGTCAAGCGCATCGTCCTGGCGCGCCCCGCGGTGGAGGCGGGCGAGAACCTGGGCTTCCTCCCCGGCGACCTGCAGGAGAAGATCGACCCCTACCTGCGCCCGCTCTACGACGCGCTGGAGGACATGATCCCGCCGGACCGGCTGCGCCGGGCGCTGGAGTCGCGCGCCATCGAGATCGCCCCCCTGGCGTACATGCGCGGGCGCACGCTGCAGGATGCCTTCGTCATCCTGGACGAGGCGCAGAACGCCACCACGGCGCAGATGAAGATGTTCCTCACCCGCCTGGGGCTGAACTCCAAGGCGGTGATCACCGGCGACAAGACGCAGGTGGACCTCCCGCGCCGCGAAGACTCGGGGCTCATCCAGGTGGAGCAGGTGCTCAAGGGGATCGAGGGGATCGCCTTCGTCTACCTGCGCGGCGCGGACGTCATCCGCCACCGGCTGGTGAAGGAGATCATCCGCGCCTACGCGGCCGCCGCCGCGGGGACGGACGGGGAGGAGGACGAGGAGGGCTGATGCCCGAGCGCACCGGCACGGAGCGTCGCTCCGCCCCCCGCGGCACGCGCGAGCGCCGCCGTCCGCCCCGCCTGCGGCACCACGGGCTGCGGGTGGCGGTGCTGCTGGCCGCCTCGGTGCTGGTGTACCTCCTCTTCCCCGGCGCGCAGGGCCCAGGCGTCACCGCGCTGGAGCGCGGCGTCGTGGCCCCGCGCGACGTGGTGGCCCAGTTCCCCTTCGACGTCCTCAAGAGCGACGAGGAGCTCCGCCGCGAGCGCGAGGAGGCCGCCCGCGGCGTCCCCCCCGTCCACGACTTCGCCCCCGGCGCCGCCGACAGCGTGGTGGCCGGGCTGGAGGGCTTCTTCGGCGCGCTGGAGGCCGCCCTCTCCGCCGCCCCGCCCGAGGATGCGGCGCAGGCGGTGCGGGGGGTGCTGCAGGCCCACCGCGTCCCCGCCACCCTCGGCGCGGTGGAGGTGCTGGCGGACCCGGCGCGGCGCCAGGCGCTGCGCGCCGCCGCCCGCGCCGCCGTGGACGAGCACTTCCCCGCCGGGGTGGCGGCCGCCTCGCCCGGGCGCGCGGGGATCTCCGCGGTGCGGGTGCGCGGCATCCCCGGGGGCGAGCGCCTGGTGTCGGCTGACTCGCTGCTGACCGCCGACCAGTTCTTCCGCCTCGCCGCCGAGCGCCTCCCGCCCGACGCCGGG
>DASUNK010000519.1:0-2329 GCA_036277195.1 Longimicrobiaceae bacterium
CTGGCCTTCCTGACCTCCACCGAGAGCCCGATGGCGCTGGCCTGGCACTACGAGTACCTGGGGCCGGACTCGGCGTCGCTCCGCTACCGGATGAAGAGCGGGCTGGCCTGGTCCGACGGGCGGCCGATCACCGCCCACGACGTGGTCTGGACCTACCGGGCGGCGATGGACACCACCGCCGCCTCGCCCCGGCTGCAGGACGTGGAGCCGCTCGACTCGGTGGTGGCCGAGAACGACTCCACCGTGGTCTTCCACTTCGAGCGGCGCTACCCCGAGATGCTCTTCGCCTCGGGGCTGCCGGTCGCGCCGCGCCACCAGTTCGAGGGGACGGCCCCCGCGGCGCTGCGCACCCATCCCGCGGTGGCCGACCCCGCGCGGCTGGTGGTGAGCGGGGCCTTCCGCATCGGCGCGCGGACCCCGAACCAGGAGATCGTCCTGGTCCCCAACCCGCGCTTCTCCACCCCGCCGCGGCTGGAGCGGGTGGTGATCCGCGTGGTCCCCGACCCCACCACCCGGCTGGTGGAGCTGGAGACGGGGCGGGCGGACCTGACCCGCCCGGTGCCCTTCGACCAGATCCCCCCGCTGCGGCAGCGGGCACCGAACCTGCGATTCGAGGGGATCGACGACCGCTACTGGGAGTACGTGGCGTACAACCCGCGCACCGTGCCCGCCTTCCGCGACCCGGAGGTGCGCCGCGCGCTGGGGATGGCCGTCGACGTGCCGGGGATCATCCGCGCCCTGCAGCTGGACGCGCACGCCACCCCGGCCGCGGGGCCGTACCCGCCGATCTTCCGCGACCTGGCCGACCCGCAGCGGCTGCGCCCGCTCCCGCACGACCCGGCGGGGGCGCGGCGCATCCTGGAGGAGAAGGGGTGGCGCGACGCCGACGGCGACAGCATCCGCGAGCGCGACGGGCGCCCCCTGCGCTTCACCCTCCTCACCAACGCGGGGAACCAGCGCCGGGCCGACGTCTCGCAGATCCTGCAGCGCCAGTGGCGCGCGGTGGGGGCCGAGGTGCGGCTGCGGCAGGTCGAGTTCAACACCTTCCAGCAGGCGCAGATCGAGCAGAGCTACGAGGCGCTGCTGGGGAGCTGGGCGGTGGCGCTCTCGCCCGACGTGGCCCCGCTCTTCGCCGCCGGGTCGCCGCTCAACATCGTCTCCTACGCGAGCGAGGAGGCGGCGCGGCACCTCGAGCAGGCGCGGGCCGAGCCCACCGCCGCCGCGGCCGCCGCGCACTGGCGGGCGCTGGCCGAGACGGTGGCGCGCGACCAGCCGTACACCTGGCTGTACTTCTACGACGTGGTGGTGGGGATCAGCGACCGGCTGCGCGGCGTCCGGGTGGACACCTACGGCGCCTACCAGAACCTGTGGGAGTGGTGGATCCCGCGCGACCGGCAGGGCCCTTCCGCGGCCAACGCGCGCTGAACGCGCGCCGCGCCGCCCTCTCCTCCAGACCGACCGGACGCCCATGACCAACCTCCGCAGCAGGCCCCTCCGCGTGGCGGCGCTGGCCGCCCTCCTGGCGTTCCCCGCCTGCCGCGCAGACGACGGCGGCGAGCCCCGGGCCGCGGGCGACAGCGTCGCCGACGGGCCGCCCGAGCCGGGCGGCACCGCGATCATCGCCGAGCTGAGCGACATGTCGAAGCCGATGCCCCTCATCTTCGACAGCTCGCTCGACGGCGACCTGATGGACGTGATGTTCATGGGGCTCACCCGCGGCGCCTGGCGCGACGGGCGGCTGGTGTACCTCACCGCCGACGAGAGCCCGATGGCGGCGGCCCGCCGCTGGGAGCTGACCGGGCCCGACTCCGCCTCCATCCGCTACCACCTGCGCTCGGACCTCGTCTGGTCCGACGGGCGGCCGATCACGGCGCACGACGTCAAGTGGACGTACGACATGGTGGAGAACCCCGCCGTGGCCTCGCCCCGCATCGACTACATGGAGCACATCGACTCCGTGCGGGTGGAGAACGACTCCACGGTCACCTTCCACTTCGTGCGGCGCATGCCCGGGATGCTCTTCTTCTCCGGGCTCCCGATCGCCCCGCGCCACGCCTTCGAGGGGAGCGACCCGGCGCAGGTCCGCACCCACCCGCGGATGCTGAACCCCGCCGGCGGCAACCTCCCGGTCAGCGGCGCCTTCATGATCGGGAGCTGGAGCCAGGGCGAGCGGGTGGTGCTGGTCCCCAACCCGCGCTTCTCGCCCCGGCCGCACCTGGAGCAGATCGTCATCCGGGTGGTCCCGGAGCAGACCACCCGGCTGGTGGAGCTGCAGACGGGGAGCGTGGACTTCACCCGCCCGGTGCCCCCCGACCAGGTGGAGCCGCTG
>DASUNK010000520.1:0-2651 GCA_036277195.1 Longimicrobiaceae bacterium
GGAGCCAGCTCTCGGAGGCGGAGCTGCTGATCGGGAGGGCGCTGGACGTGATCGGCTACGACGTGGAGGAATTCGCCGCGCGTGCCCGATCCGGCAACGGCTTCATCCTGCGAGTCCTCGCCGAGCCCAAGGAGTGGGTGCGCGGATCCCCCGAAGCGCTCGCGCTCGCGGAGGCTGCATGAATCCCCGCATCCAGGTCATGCTGGAGCCGCCAGCTCGAGGCCTTGGCCGCCGACGACGCGGAGGTCGCGGGGATGTGGGGGAAGGCGGCGAGGAGCCTGCGCAGCTCCTCGGTGCCGGGGCTGGATGCGGATGCCGCCTTCACCCTGTCCTACCAGGCGGCCGGAAATTCCCTAGTTGCGGAGGCGGCGGCGGGTGGCGTTCAGCTCCTCGCGGTACTCGCGCACCTCGCCGTCCAGCTGCACGGCCGCCTGCAGCTCGGCCACCGCCTGCTCCAGCTCGCCCAGCTCGCGCAGGAACACCCCCAGGTCGAAGCGGAAGCGCGCCACCTGCGGCGCCAGGCGCACCGCCTCGCGGAAGGCGGGCATCGCTTCCTGCGGCAGCCCCACCGCCTTCAGCGCCAGCGCCAGCCCGTGGTGGTGCTCGGCCTGCGCCGGGTCCAGCTTCACCGCCTCGCGCAGCTCGCGCACGGCGTCCTCGGCCTGGCTGGCGCCGCGCAGCGCCGATCCCAGCGCGAAGCGGAAGGCCGCGCGCCCCGGCTCCAGCCGCACCGCCTCGCGGAACTCCACGATCCCCTCGTACGGCATCCCCAGCTCGCGCAGCAGCCGTCCCGCCTCGTAGCGGTACGCGGCATTGGCCGGCTGGAGCTCGACCGCCTTCTGCAGCTCCACCTTCGCCTCGGCCAGCTGCCCGCCCTCGCGCAGCGCCACTCCCAGCGCGAAGCGGTTCTCGGCGCTGGCGCCGTCCGCCCGCACCGCCTCGCGCAGCTCGACGACGGCGTCGGCCGCGCGCCCGGTCTCGATCAGCGTCTCGGCCAGCTCGCGGTGGTAGGCGGCGCTGGCCGGCGCCAGCCGCACCGCCTCGCGGTACTCCGCCACCGCGTCCTGCGGCCGCCCGGACTTGCGCAGCGCGGCGCCCAGGTCGCGGTGGTAGCGGGCGTTCTCGGGCGCCAGCCGCACGGCGCGGCGGAAGCGGTCCAGCGCCTCGTCCGCCTGCCCCTCCTCCAGCAGCGCGGCGCCGTACGCGTTCCAGTAGTCGCCGTTGCGCGGGTCGAGGCGCACCGCGCTGGCGAGGGCGGAGGAGGCGTCCTTCAGCACCCCGGCCTCGCGCAGGGCGATCCCCAGCTCGTAGTGGTGCTCGGGGTTGGCGCCGTCCAGCGTCACCGCCTCGCGCAGCTCGACCAGCGCCTCGTCGCGGCGGCCGGCCTGGCGCAGGGCCACGCCCAGGCTCTTGCGGTAGGCGGCGCTGCGCGGGTAGAGCCGCACGGCCTCCTGGAAGCGGGTGATGGCGTCCGCCTGCTCGCGGGTGGGCGCGGCCGGGGCGGGCGTGCGCGCGGCGGAGGCCGGCGTCGGCGTCGGCGCGGGACCCTGCGCCACCGCCGGGACGGGCGGCGCGGCCGAGGGGTCCAGCACGATCGCCATCGGCAGGTACGGGTCGTACGAGGTCTGGCTGATGCTGGGGATCTGCGCGTTGCGCGTCTCGCCGCGCACCTTCCCCCGCGCGTACTCCATCATCTCCACCAGCGAGACGATGCGGTCGCCGTCCTCGTCCGCCTGGCCGCCGAGCCCCTCCAGCAGGAAGTGGGTGAACACGCCGTGCCCGCCGCCCCAGCGCTCGTCCTCCTGCGAGAGCTGGTTGGCGGCGCTGGCGGTGAAGATGGCCAGGCCGCCGGTGCTGGCGCCCAGCTGCTGCAGGAACATCTCGTTGATCTGGTTGACTCCCAGGTCACGCGTGGCCACCTGCCCGCCGACCGCCGCGCTGTGGCAGGCGTCGGTGATCACCAGGATGTCGCGGGCGTACAGGTTCCGGATGGCGCGGTTGACGTCGTCCATGGGGAACGCCGTCCCGGAGATGTCGGCCGCGTCGGTGTCGTGGGTGAGGAGATACAGGTTCTGGAGGCGCTGCGGGTCCGGCGCGCCGTGCCCGGCGAAGTAGATCACTACTTGGTCGTCCTCGGTGGCGCCCTTGAGGAAGGTGAAGAGCGCCGAGCGGATCTCGCGGTAGGTGGCGGCCTCGTTGAGCAGGAGCTTGACGTTCTCGGCGGCGAAGCCTCCCCCGCCGGCGCGCTCGGAGCGCAGGAAGTCGTGGAAGGCTTGCGCGTCGTCGTCGGCGAAGCGCAGCCCGGCGATCGCCGAATCGGAGTAGCTGCTGATGCCCACCACCACCGCCCAGCGCTTGCCGCGGAACACGCGCGGCGGACCGGCGGCCGCGGCCACGGTGGCGGCGGGGAGCACGCTGACGGGGAAGTGCTTCACCAGCGGCGCGCCGGTGACGCCGCGCACCACCACCTCCACCGGCTCGGTCTCGGAGCGGGGGACGGCGTAGCCCACGAAGCGGAGGGCGCCGCTCGGGTCGGGGAGGAGCGAGGCGCGGGTGCCGTTGATCTCGACCGAGGCCACGCCGAACTCGTGGCGGGCCTCTCCCGCCACCCGGATGGAGTTGCGCGGGGCGACGCCCAGCCCGCGCGGCAC
>DASUNK010000521.1:0-4251 GCA_036277195.1 Longimicrobiaceae bacterium
CGCGGGGCGCGGCGCCGGCCCGCGCGTGGGCCCGGTGAGGAACTCCTTCACCCGGTCGCCCGCGCGGTTCAGGATGACGTACGCGCTCGGCACCACGAAGAGCGTCAGCAGGGTGGACACCAGCACGCCCCCCACCATGCACACCGCCAGCGGCTGCATCAGCTCGGACCCCTCGCCCAGCCCCAGCGCCAGGGGGAGCATCCCGAACACCGCGGTGAAGGTGGTCATCAGGATCGGCCGCAGGCGCACCGCCCCCGCCTCCACCGCGGCCTCCTCCATGGTGTGCCCCTCCTTCCGGAACTCCTCCACGTACTCCACCAGCAGGATGGAGTTGTTCACCACCACCCCCGCCAGCAGGATCACCCCCAGCAGCACCGGGGCGGAGAGCGGCGTCCGCGTCACCCAGAGCGCCACCCCCACGCCCACCAGCGAGAGCGGGATGGCCAGGATGATGACGAAGGGGTTGATCAGCGACTCGTACTGCACCGCCAGCACCACGAAGACCATGAAGATGGCCAGGAAGGTGACCAGGGCCAGCTGGCGGTTGTTCTCGCGGATGGCCTCCTCCTCGCCCCCGTAGAGGAGGGCGTAGCCGTCGGGGAGGCGCAGGTCCGCCAGCCGCTGGCGGATGCCGGCGTTCACCTCGCCCACCGAGGCCACCTCGGTGATCACGTCGCCCGAGACGCGCAGGATGCGGTTCTGGTTCTCGCGCTGGATGCTGGTGGGCCCCAGCCCGGCGCGCACCCGCGCCACGTCGCGCAGGTAGACGGGCCCGCCCCCGGCCGCGCCGGGGAAGAGCGCCACCGACTCCAGGTCCTCGGGCGAGGTGAAGCGCTCGCGCGGGAACATCACCCGCACGTCGTACTCGCGGCTCCCCTCGGCGTAGCGGGTGGCCACGGTGCCGTCGAGCGCGGTGCGCAGCGTCTGCCCCACCGCGGCCACGTTCAGCCCCAGGTAGGCGGCGCGCTCGCGGTCGAGCTCGATGGAGAGCTGCGGGCTGGCCTCGTCGACCGAGGGCTGCACCCCCTCCAGCCCCGGCACGTCGCGGATGCGCGCCGCCACCTCGTCGGCGATGCGCTGCAGCTCCTGCAGGTCGTCGCCCTGGATGGTGACGGCCACGTCGGTGTTGGAGGAGTTGGTGCGCAGCCCGCGGATGCGCGGCGGCCGCACGAAGATGCGCGCCCCGGCGAAGCCCCGCTCGTTGATCTTCGCCTGCAGCTGCTGCACCCAGGCGTCGGCGCTCATGCCGCGCTCGCCGGGGGGAGAGAGGCGCACGTTGAGCGAGCCGCGGCCCCCCTGCTCCACCGTGCTCCCGCCGAAGGCGCCGCCCCCCGCCGAGGCCAGGATGTGCTCCACGTGGGGCATCTCCCGCACCATCTCCTCGATCTCCAGGGCGATGCGGTTGGTCTCCTGCGGGGTGGAGCCCGGCGGGAGCCCGATCCCCACGCTCACCCCGCCGTCGTCCACCTGCGGGAGGAACTCGCTCCCCAGCCCGCGGGTGAGCGACCAGCTCCCCACCAGCGCCAGCACCGCGGCGGCGAGCACCGCCCAGCGCCAGCGGAGGGTGAAGGCGGCCGCGCCGCGGTAGCGCCCGCGCAGCCAGTTGACCCCGGCGTCGAAGGCCCGCAGCGGCCGGGTGCGCCCGATGCCGCTGGAGAAGCGCAGCCGCGAGAGCTTGGCGGCCAGCATCGGCACCAGGGTGAGCGCCACCGGGAGCGAGGCCAGGATGGCGAAGGAGATGGTGAGGATCAGCTCGCGGAAGATGAGCGCGGAGAGGCCGCTCACCAGGAGGAAGGGCACCACCGCCGCCAGGTTGGTGGTGGTGGAGGCCACCACCGCGCTCTGCACCTCGGCCGCGCCCTCGTGGGCCGCCTCGTCGGGGTCGGCGATCCCCTCCTCGCGGCGCCGGAAGATGTTCTCCAGCATCACGATGGCGTTGTCGAGCAGGAGCCCCGTCCCCAGCGCCAGCCCGCCCAGCGACATGATGTTGAGGGTGAGCCCGCTCATCCCCATCAGCGCGAAGGTGGCCAGCAGCGCCAGGGGGATGCTTAGCACGATGACGAAGGTCTTGCGCAGCGAGCCCAGGAAGAAGAGCACCACCAGCATGGAGAGGAGCGCGCCGCCGATGGCCGCGTCGCTCACCGACTTCACCGCGTTCTGGATGAAGCCGGACTGGTCCTCGGTGGTGCGGTAGCGCACGTCGGCGGGGACGAAGCGGGTGCGCGCCAGGTGGCGCAGCTTGTCGTCCACCCCCTGCGCCACGTCCACGGTGTTGGCGTCGGGCTGCTTGCGGATGCTGACGCGGATGGCGGGCACCCCGTCGAGGCGCGAGAAGAGGCGCTGCTCGCGGTTGGTGTCGCGCACCGCGGCCACCTCGGTGAGGGGGACGCGCGCGCCGTCGCGCAGGGTCAGCACGGTGGCGCGGATGTCGTCCACGTTGGCGTACTTCCCCTCGGTGCGCCCCACCACCTCGCGCGTGGGCGAGGAGACGCGCCCGGCGGCCACGTCCTGGTTCTCGGCGCGCAGGGCGTCGATCACCTGGCTCACGGTGAGGCCGTACGAGCGCAGGCGCTCCTGGTCGAGCACCACCTGCACCTCGCGCTGCAAGCCGCCCGAGACGTCGACCGAGGCCACCCCGGGGACGGTGAGCAGCTGCGGGCGGAGCTGGTACTCCACCCAGTCGCGCAGCTCGATCAGGGTGCGCTGGCCGGAGGAGAAGGCCGCCTCGTAGATCGGCATCTGCGAGGGGTCGAACTTGAAGATGGTGGGCTCGGTGGCCTCCTCGGGGAGCTGCGAGCGCACCCGGTCCAGGTTCTTGGAGGCGTCCTGCAGGGCGAAGTCGACGTCGGTGCCGAAGTCGAAGTAGAGGTTGACGCCCACGCGCCCCTCCTGCACCTCGGACTCGATGCGCGTGACCCCCTCGGTGACGGCGAGCGCCGCCTCCAGCCGCTTGGCGATGGTCTCCTCCATCACCTCCGGGTCCACCCCCGGGTTGCCCACCGAGGCGCGCACCTGCGGGTAGACGATGCTGGGGAGGAGGTCGAGCGGGAGCCGGCCGAGGAAGAAGAGCCCCACCACCACGATGACCGAGCTGAGCATCAGGGTGCCGATCGGCCGGCGGATGGCCCAGCTGGAGAGGTTGCGATGGCTCATCGTCCGCCTCCCCGCCGCGCGCCGCGGTCGCCGCCCTTCGCCTCGCCCGCGGGACGCGCGCCGGGCGGGGCGCCGCCGGGGCCGCTCACCACGCGCACCTCGGCGCCGTCGCGGAGGTTGCGGTTCCCCACCGTGACCACCGCCTCGCCCACCTCCACCCCGGAGACGATCTCCACCTGCCCCTGCGAGGTGAGCCCCGTCTCCACCTCGCGCCGCTCGACCACGCCCTCCTTCACCACGTAGACGGCCTGGGCCCCGGCCGCGCCCACCACCGCCGAGGCGGGGACGAGCTTGACCCCCCGCTGGGTGCCGAGCGCCAGGTTGACGCGGGCCAGGAAGCCGGGGCGCGCGGTGCGGGCGCCGGCGCCCTCCAGCGCCACCTCCACCGGCACCAGGCGGGTGGCCGGGTCCGCGGCGGGGAAGATGCGGCGGATGCGCCCGCTCAGCGGCTGCCCGGGGTAGGCGTCGAGGGTCACGCGCACCCGGTCGCCCTCGGAGAGGCGCACCACGTCGAGCTCGGAGACCTTCACCGGCACCACCAGGGTGGAGACGTCGGCGATGTCGAAGAGCCGCGTCTGGGCGGAGATCACGTGGCCGCGCTCCACCAGCTGGGCGGTGACCACGCCGGTGACCGGGGCGCGCACGGTGGCGTAGCCCAAGCGGGTGCGGAGCTGGTCGAGCTGGGCGCGGGCGGCGTCGTACGCCGTGCGGTCGGCCTCGTACTCGGGGAGGGTGATGATCTGCCGGTCGCGCAGCTGCCGGGAGCGCTCGTGGGCGGCCTGGGCCACCTCCAGGGCGGCCTCGGCGCTGCGCACCTGCGCCTCGATCTCACGGGCGTCGACGCGGGCCAGCACCTGCCCCTGGCGCACGAAGGTGCCCTCCTCGGCGTTGACGGTGAGGAGGGCGCCGCCCGACTGCGAGTTGACGGTGACCGTGCGGATCGGCTCCACCACGCCGGAGACGGTGACCTCCGTGGCGATGTCGCCCGTGGCCACGGGGGCGGTCTCCACCACGTTGGTGCGCCCGCCGCCGCCGAAGCCGCCCCGGCCGCCGCCGGGACCGCCGCCGCCGCCGGGGCCACCCTGCCCGCCCTGGGCC
>DASUNK010000522.1:0-2584 GCA_036277195.1 Longimicrobiaceae bacterium
GCCCGGCGGCGCGCTCGACGTGACGCTGCAGACCGGCGGCAGCCTCCGCATCGTGGGATGGGACCGCGAGGAGGTGCACGTCCGCGCCGTGGTGAACGGGCGCGACTGGCGGCTGGTGCGGATGAGCCTGGCGGGCGACCGCCGCCGCGCCGAGCTGACCTCGGACTTCGAGGGCTCGCGCATGACCTACGACGCCGGGCAGACGATCGAGGTGCGCGTGCCGCGCCGCTTCGACGTGCGCGTGCACAGCGAGGGCGGCGCGGTGGAGATCGCCGGCGTCACCGGCGAGCTGAGCGGCCAGACCGAGGGCGGTCCGCTGACGCTGGTGCGCGCGGCCGGCACGGCGCACTTCTTCACCGAGGGCGGCTCGGCCGAGATCCGCGACACCCGCCTGGACGGCCGCATCGTCACCGAGGACGGCGGCGTCACGCTCGGCCGCAACGAGGGGAACCTCGACATCGTGGGCGGCGGCGACACCGACATCGACACCGACGAGGACGGGGTCAACACCATCAACGTGGGGCAGCGCCGGAACCGGGCGGGGCGCGAGCCGCTGCGCGGCGTCCCGGGGCGCGTGCTGCGGCTGGACCAGCCGGGCGGGCCGATCGTGGTCTCCGAGGCGCCGGGCGGCGCGGTGCTGAGCACCGGCGGCGGGCCCATCACCATCGGGAGCGCCGGGGGCCGGGTGGAGGCGAAGACCGGCGGCGGCGACGTGCGCATCCAGGCGCTGCGCGGGAGCGCGCGCGTGGTCACCGGTGCGGGCGACGTGGGGATCGGGCTGGTGGCGGGCGCGCGCGGCGAGGTGGAGGTCGAGTCCGGCAACGGCGGCGTCACCATCCACGTCCCCGAGGGCTTCGCGGGCGAGCTGGACCTGGAGACGGCCTACACCCGCCGCCACGGCCCCACCCGCATCCACAGCGACCTCCCGCTCCGGCAGAGCCGCACCGAGCGCTGGGACGAGCCCAACGGCGGCACCGCGCGGCGCTACGTCCGGGCGACCGGGCGGGTGGGCCGCGGCGGCAGCAAGGTCTTCGTGCGCACCGTCAACGGCGACATCCGCATCGTCCGCGGGCGCGCGGGCGACGCCACGAACGTGAGCGTCGGGGACGTGAGCATCGACTGTCAGGGCAGCGACTGCGTCATCGACGACGGCGCGGGCCAGACGATCACCATCAACCCCTCCTCTGCTTCGTCCACCGGCGGCGGGAGCTCCGACGCGGAGCTGTACCGCCTCGCGATGGGCGAGCGCGACGAGGACGTGCGCCTGGGGGTGCTCTCCGCGCTCGCCGGGATCCCCCACGACGAGGGGCTGGACGAGCTGATCGCGCTCTCGGAGCGCCACCCCGACGCGGAGACGCGCCGCCGGGTGGTGAACATCCTGGGCGAGAAGGGGTGCGACGAGTCGGTGGCGGCGCTGGAGACGGCCGCCTTCCGCGACGCGGACGTGCGGGTGCAGCTGGCGGCGATCGACGCGCTGGCGGAGGCGTACGACGCGGGCGGGCTGGACGAGCTGGAGCCGTTGGACGTCCTCGGGACGCTGGAGAAGGTGCGGCGGACGCATCCGTCCGCCCGCGTGCGCGCCCGGGCGGGCGAGGCGCTGAGCGAGCTTTCGCGTTGAACGGGTGGGATCGATGATTTCTGCGCTCTTCCCGGCCGCCGGCGCGGCCTCCCTGGTCCTCAAGGCCACGCTGCTGCTGGCGGCCACCGCGCTGGCCGCGGGCCTGCTGGCGCGGCGGGGCGCCCCCGCGGCGGTGCGGCACCTGGTGTGGAGCCTGGCGATCGCCGCGCTCCTGGCCCTCCCCCTCCTCGCCGCGGTCCTCCCCGGCTGGCGCGTGCCCGTCGCCGCCCTCCCCGCGCCCGCGGCCATGCCGGCACTGCCGGTGCTGGACGACGCCGTCCCGCTTCCGCCCGCCGCGGTCGCGGAGGAGGCACCCCCCGTCGCCGGCGTCTCCGCCGGCGCGGCCGTCCCCGTCCGGCCGCCGGCGCTGGCGTGGCGGGAGATCCTGGTCCTGGCGTACCTGCTGGGCGTGGCGTTCCTGGCCGGTCGGCTGGCGCTCGGCTGGTGGCGGGTGCGGCGGCTGGCGCGCACCGCCGAGCGGGTAGAAGACGGGAGATGGGTCGCGCTCGTCCGCGAGCTCCAGGACCGGCTCGGCGTGCCGGGCGAGGTGCGGCTGCTTCGCGGCGGCTTCGCCAGCATGCCGATGACCTGGGGGACGTTCCGCCCCGTGGTCCTCCTCCCCTCCGACGCCGACGAGTGGCCGGAGGAGATGCGGCGCGTGGTGCTGCTGCACGAGCTCGCCCACGTGGCCCGCCGCGACTGCCTCACGCAGACGCTGGCCGGGGTGGCGTGCGCCCTCTACTGGTTCCACCCCGGCGCGTGGTACGCCGCGCGCCGGCTGCGGGTGGAGCGCGAGCTGGCCTGCGACGACCGGGTGCTGGCCGCCGGCACCCGCGCCCCCACCTACGCGCGCCACCTGCTGGACATCGCCGCCGCCTTCCGCCTGGTGCCCGCGGGCGCCGCGCACGCCGTGAGCATGGCGCGCCCGTCGCAGCTGGAGGGGCGCCTGCTGGCCGTGCTCGACGG
>DASUNK010000523.1:0-2288 GCA_036277195.1 Longimicrobiaceae bacterium
GTGGTTCCTGGAGCAGCTGGGGAACCTGGGCAGCACCTACCACATCCCCATGCGCCTGCGGCTGCGGGGCGACCTGGACCGCGGCGCGCTGGCGCGGTCGCTGGACCGCATCGTCGCCCGTCACGAGGTGCTGCGCACCTCCTTCCCGACGGTGGATGGCGAGCCGGTCCAGCACATCGCCCCGGTCGAGGAGAGCGGGTTCCAGCTGGTGGAGCACGACCTCCACGCCTCGGCCAACGCGGAGGACGAGCTGCGCGGCCTGGTGCAGGACGAGGCGAGCGCGCCCTTCGATCTGGAGCAGGGGCCGCTGACCCGTGGTCGCCTGGTGCGGATGGCGACGGACGACAACGTGCTGCTGCTGACGATGCACCACATCGTCTCCGACGGCTGGTCCACCGGCGTGCTCTTCCGCGAGTTGGGCGTGCTGTACGCCGCCTTCGCCCGCGGCGAGCCCGATCCGCTCCCGTCGCTGCCGGTGCAGTACGCCGACTACGTCGTGTGGCACCGCCGCTGGGTGGAAGGACCCGTCCTGGAGGCGCAGGCGGAGTACTGGACCGAAACGTTGGCCGGCGCGCCGGAACTGCTGGAGCTGCCGGCCGACCACCCCCGCCCGGCGAAGCAGAACTTCGCCGGCGCGTCGGTGGAAGTGGAGCTGGACGAGGCGCTGACCCGGGCGCTGAAGACGCTCGGGCAGCGACACGGCACCACGCTGTTCATGACGCTGCTCGCCGGCTGGGCGGCCGTGCTCGCCCGGCTGTCGGGCCAGGACGACGTGGTGATCGGCACACCGAGCGCCAACCGCGGCCACGCCGAGGTGGAGGAGCTGATCGGCTTCTTCGTCAACACGCTCCCCCTCCGCGTGGACCTCTCGGACGGGCCGAGGGTGGGGGAATTGCTCCAGCGAGTGAAGACGCGCGCGCTGGAGGCGCAGCGGAACCAGGACATCCCCTTCGAGCAGGTGGTGGAGCGGGTGCGGCCCGCGCGCAGCCTGGCGTACAGCCCGCTCTTCCAGGTGATGTTCGCCTGGCAGAACGCGCCGGACGGCACACCGGAGCTGCCGGGGCTGGCGGTTGTCCGCGCGGGCGCGGCGGAGAGCGATACGGCCAAGTTCGACCTGACGTTGACGCTCTGGGAGGATGGCGGGCGCATCGTCGGCGATGTGGAGTACGCGACAGCGCTCTTCGAGCGTGCCACCATCGAGCGCTTCGTCGAATACCTGCGGCGCGTGCTCGCGGGCATGGCGCAGGACGATGCCATGCGTGTGGACGGCATCCCCCTGCTCCCCGCCGAGGAGCGCGCGCGCCTGGTCGAGGAGTGGAGCGCGAGCGATGCGGCGGATCCGGCCGGGCAGTGCATCCACCACCTGTTCGAGGCACAGGCGGCGCGCACGCCGGACGCGACGGCGCTGGTGCACGAGGGTGAGCGCCTCACCTACGCGCAGCTCGACGCGCGGGCCAACCGCCTGGCGCATCGCCTCGCGACGGTGGGCGTAGAGCGCGGCGCCGCGGTCGGCGTGTGCCTGGAATGGCGCCCGGAGCTGGTGGTCGCACTTCTGGCCACGCTGAAGACGGGCGCCGTCTACGTCCCCCTCGATCCGTCGCTTCCCCCCGGCCGCCTGGTGTACATCGCGGAAGATGCGGGCGTGTGCGCCGTCGTCACCCGCGCCGGGCTGGCGGACCGCGTGCCCTCCGGAGTTGCGGTGCGGGTGGATGTCGACGCGGACGAGGTCTCCACCGCGCCGGCCGAGGCCCTGCGCTGCCGCGCCTGCCCGGCGGACCTCGCGTACGTGATCTACACGTCGGGATCGACCGGGCAGCCGAAAGGCGTGGCGGTGGAGCACGGCGCGGCGGCCGCGCACCTCCTGGCGGTGGCCCGGGCCCACGGGATCGTGCCGGAAGACCGGGTGCTGCAGTTCGCCTCGGCGGGCTTCGACGTCTCGCTGGAGCAGGTGTTCTTTCCGCTGCTCACCGGCGCAACGCTGGTGCTGCGCGGTGCGGAGCTGTGGAGCGCCACGGAGTTCCGGGCGCGGGTGCGTGCCCTGGGGATCACCGTCGTCAACCTGCCGCCGGCGTACTGGCAGGAGGTGGCGGACGGGGCGGACGGGGATGCGCTGGACGGCATCCGGCTCCTGCTGATCGGTGGGGATGCCCTTCCGGCCACCGCGGGGGACGCGCGGGGCGCCGGCAAGCTCGTGAACTGCTACGGGCCTACGGAGACCGTCATCACCGCCACGGCGTTCGCGGTGGAGCGGGGCGCGGCCGGGGGACCGCTGGTGCCGATCGGGCGGC
>DASUNK010000524.1:0-2977 GCA_036277195.1 Longimicrobiaceae bacterium
GGCGCGCCGTCCACTCGCCCGGGCGCAGCAGCAGGTTGACGCGCGGGCTCAGGAACGCGCCGTAGTCGCTGTGCCAGTCCGCGCGCGCGCTCGCGGCCAGGGTGAGCCAGTCGGCCGCGGCGTACTCGTCCTGCGCGAAGAGGGAGGGGATGGAATAGGCGTAGTCGAACCCCTCCACGTCGCGGGCGGCGTAGCGCTCGTGCTGGAAGGCGCCGCCCAGGACCCAGGTGTGCCCGCCGTCGGTGCCGCTCACCGCGGCCTCGGCGAAGCCGGTGGCGTGTGCGTCGCGCTCGCGCACCTCGCCGAAGCGGTGGCGGTGCCGCTGCCCCATCGCCGAGGCGCGGAGCGCGGCCAGCCGCCCGCCGGGGAGGGGGAAGCGCGCCACCGCGCCGGCGTCGAGCCGCCGGGTGGAGAGCTCCTCGGGGAAGCGCGTCCCGTCGGGCGTGGTGGCACCGCCCACGGTGCCGCCCTCGCGGTCCTCCCCCATCGCCCCCACGGTGACGAAGAGGGAGCCGCCCCCGCCGCCGTCGAGGAACAGGCGCGGCCGCAGCACCGCCCGGCGGTAGCCGGGGAGGTCGGCCCACCCGTCGCCATCGCGGTCGTTGCGCCCCTGCCGGTGCGCGCTGGCGAGCAGGGTGTAGCCCCACCGGCCGGCGAGCGGGCCGGACGCCCATCCCACCGCGTCGCTCCCGCCCAGGGTGGTCTGGTTGAGGAGCAGCTCCCGGTCGTCTCCGGGACGGCGGGAGACGAGGTTGACCACGCCGCCGAGCGCGGAGGCGCCGTAGAGGGCGGACGCCGCGCCCTTGATGACTTCCACCTGCCCCAGGTCCATCGGCGGGATCTGCAGGAGGCTGAGCGCGCCGCTCTGACCGCCGTAGAGCGGGAGCCCGTCGGAGAGCACCTGCGTGTAGCGCCCCCGCAGCCCCTGCACGCGGACGCTCGCGCCGCCCAGCGAGGGCGCGGTGGTCTGCACCCGCAGGCCGCTGGTCTCGTTGAGGAGCATGGCGATGTCGCCGGGGGTCATCAGCATCTTCTCCTCCACCTCCTCGCGCGGCAGCACCTCCACGCGGGTCGGCTCGTCCTCCAGCCGCTGCCCGGTGCGCGTGGACGTCACCACCAGCGCCTCCAGCTCCTCCGCGCGCTCCTCCAGCGTCAGGGTGAGGGTGGTGTCGGCGCCCGCCCGCACGGTGACGGTCGCGCTGTCCGGGGCGAAGCCGAGCTTGCTGGCGGAGACGGTGCGCGGTCCCGCCGGGAGCACCAGCACGGCGCGGCCGTCCGCCCCCGTGCGGCGCGCGACGGCACCCGAGCGCACGCTGGCGTCGGCGACGGGCTCCGCGCCCGCGCGCACTTCCACGGTGACGCGGCCGGCGCCCTCCTGCGCGGCGAGGGGGAGGGAAGCGAGCACGGCGGCCGCGCACAGCGCCAGCCGCGCCGTTCTGGTCATTCCGACCTCCGGGTTACGGGGGTTGCGCCGGAAGCTACAATTCCATCGGCAGGCGCGGCAACGACGGCAACGAGCCTCCGACCCCCAGCGGAGCGAATGAATCCGCCGCTGGAACCACGCGAAGCCCGCCTTCGCGGGCTGCAAGGCTGGTTGTGCGGCGCTCCGTCGATTCGCAATATCGGAAATCGCCCGTAGGGGCGTTTCTCCAGCGGCGAATTCATTCGCTCCCTGGTCTATTGGATCCCGACGATGGATCCCCACGCCGAGGCCGCCGATGCGATACGCGCTGATCTCCGACGTGCACGCCAACCTCCCGGCGCTCACCCGCGTGCTGGAGCACGTCCGCGCGCAGCCGGAGATCGCGGCCACCTTCCACCTGGGCGACCTGGTCGGCTACGCCCCGTGGCCCGACGAGACGGTCGCCCTCCTGCGCGACGCGGGCGTGCAGGGGATCGCGGGGAACTACGACTCCACCGTGGCCACCGACTACAAGCACTGCGGGTGCCGGTACGAGGACCCGCGGCAGGAAGCGCTCTCGCACCTGAGCTACGAATGGACGCGGCGCCACGTATCCCCCGAGACCAAACGGTTCCTCGGCGCGCTCCCCTTCCGGGTCGACCTGCGCCCGCGCGGCGGCCACGCCCCCGGCCCGAAGGTGGTGCTCGTCCACGGCACGCCCACGCTGAACACGGTGTACTGGACCGCGGACCGGCCGGACTCGTTCTGCACGAAGATGGCGGAGCACGCCGGGGCGCAGCGGGGCGACGTCATCTGCTGCGGCCACACGCACGTCCCCTGGCACCGCGAGGTGGAGGGCGTCCACTTCGTGAACACGGGATCGGTGGGGCGCCCGAAGGACGGCGACTGGCGCGCGGGCTACGTGGTGCTGGAGATGGGCGGCGACGCGCCCGCGGTGGAATTCGTGCGCGTGGAGTACGACCTGGAGGAGGCGATGGCGGGGATCCGGCGCAGCGACCTCCCGGACGAGTTCGCCGCGTACCTCGCCACCGGCGGGAGGACGAGCGATGGCGGATGAGCGGATCACCTGGATGCGCGGGCCGCTGCAGGCCGGTCCGCGCGAGCTGATCGGGGTGCTGGAAGTGCGGGCCGACGGCGGCTGCCGCGCCGTCTTCGCCGAGCGGACCGAGGTGGACGGCCGGTGCCACATCCTCCTGGCCCGCGAGGCGTGGGGATACAAGGACGCGCTCGACACCCGCTGGTACAGCCTGGTGCTGGACCCCGAGCTCCGCGCCTACACCGTCCGCACCGGCTCCTGCGGCGACCCGCTGACCCGCGACGACGTTCCCCGCGTCGCCCGCGCGCTCGAGGAGCTGGACCTGGTCTCCGAGCACACCATGATCCACGTGAACGACGGCCCGGCCGTCTTCCCGGCGCGGCTGGTCCGGGCCTAGCAGGCTGCTGAAAAACTCGACCCGAGATCTCGTCTGGATCGAGGTGACTTTGTAAACTGGTGCGACCTCAACCCGGGAGCACCAGGATGCGCGGATCGGAAGATCGGGAGCCAGCGCTCTT
>DASUNK010000525.1:0-4972 GCA_036277195.1 Longimicrobiaceae bacterium
AGCCCATCGTGGCCACCTCCGCGGATCACCCGGCCGGCTCGTCCGGTGAAGCGGAACGAAGCCACAGCGTGAAGCACGATCCCTCGCCCTCCACGCTTCGCAGGGTCAGGTTCCCGCCCATGCGCCGCGCCAGCTCGCGGCTGATGGTGAGTCCCAGTCCGGTTCCGTCCCGCCTGCGGGTGAGTCCCTGCTCGGTCTGCACGAACGCCTCGAACACCGATTCCCGCATCTTCGGCGTGATTCCGATCCCGGTGTCCGCCACCCGGATGAACACCCACGGGCCCTCGCCTGAGAGCTGGGCTTCCGCATCCGGGTCGTCGGTCGTGCCACAGGTGACCGTCACCCGTCCACCCCGTTCCGTGAACTTGACCGCGTTCGCCAGGAGATTGAGCAGAATCTGGCGGACGCGGTCTTCGTCGCCCATGTAGCAGTCGGTATACCCTTCCCGGTAGTCGATGGTGATTCCCGCAGCGCCCGCCTGCGGCTCGATCAGACCCACCGCCGCGGACATGACAGCCGCCGCTCGGGCCTTTTCGTGCTTGACGTCCATCCGCCCTGCCTCGACTTTCGCGAGGTCCAGGACATCCTCGATCAGCTTCAGGAGATGCGAACTGCTGGCCCGGATGCGCGCGAGGTAATGGCTCTGCTCGGCCGTCAAGGGGCCCGCGATTTCGAGACCGAAGAGGGCCGTATACCCGATGATCGCATTGAGGGGGGTGCGAATCTCGTGGCTCATGGCGGAAAGGAATTGCGATTTCGCCAGGTTGGCCTCTCGCGCTTCTATGGCGAGCGTCCGCGCTTCGTCGCCGAGCTCGTGCGCTCTTTCGGCAAGCTCCTGCTCGCGAATGCTCGCGATGACCAGCCGCTGGTTCATCTGCGCGGCGAGCGCGCCGGCGCTCCGCGCGTCGCGGTGAAGCCGCGCGTTGTCGATGGCCATCGCGCAGCGCGCACCGAGATCCTCGGCAAGCTCGAGGTCGGCCTGCGCGTACTGGTGTCCGCTTTCGGCGCTCACCAGCGTGAGCGCCCCCAGCACGTTGCCGCGCGCGATGAGCGGAACCACGATGACCGAGCCGATGCCGAGCGCGCGCAGCGTGCGCAGGTTCTCCTGGTCGCGGGCCACGGCGACGAGCATCTCGTCGTCGACGAACGGAATCACCTCGATCTGCCGGGTGCGCACCGCCTGGGGAGCACCGAGGGGGTCATCGCGGCCCGGCGGCCAGCTCTTCGTCAACCCGGCCGCGAGCGCCTGCTTAGGGGGATCCGGGTGTACGATGGCGATGCGCCGCATCGATCCGTCCGGCTCCACGAGGTCCACGATGCACCACGAGCCGAGGAAGGGGAGCGCAAGGCCGGCGACGGTGCGCAGCGTGGCTTCATAGTCCAGCGAGTCGGCGAGACACCGGCTGGTTTTGGCGAGGAACGCGAGCTTGCTCTCGGCCGATTCCTCCCGCGAATTCACCTCCCCGGCAGTCGCGTCGGGAGACGCGTGCTCCGAGCTGCTCGTTCCGGTCGGGGATCGCGAAGGCACGTTGACGAATCCTTGGGCGGCATGGCGCTCCGCGGGGCTCCGCGGGAACGTCCCACCCCTGTAGAGTGCCGCAGCGCGCAACAACAAGGCCAGGTCCCGGTTCCGGTTCACCTGCAAGGATCATCCCTCTGGCCGCGCTCTTGCTCCCCAGTTTCGCCTGCCCGTCGCTGCGCCTCCAGGCCACCGGAAGAAGCGCATGATTCAACGGTCAACGGCCGTGGACGATCTGGTGAGGCACCTGCTTCAGCACGAAGCGGGCGGCGCTCGGGACGCGGGGTCACTGGCCGCCGCCGTGGAGGGGGCGTGCCGCAAGCTCTCCGGTGAGCTGGAGACGCTGGTCGGGCGGGGTGGAGTGGCCGCGCTGCTGGGACGCGCCGTGAACCTGACCAAGCGCGAGTTTCCCTTCCTGGCCGGCGTCCGCCTGCAGACGGACTCCCCCCTTTCCTTCGATGCCCTGCACGAATCGCTGCAGGGGCGCAGCCCCGCGGAAGCGGAAGCCGCGGGCGTGGCCCTGCTGGCAAACCTGGTGGGGTTGCTCATCAACCTGCTGGGTGAGGATCTGGGCCTGCGTCCGGTGATGAGCGTCTGGCCGAACGTGCTACCCGACGCAGGGTCGCCTGCCTCGACGGAGACTGAAGAATGACGCAGAAGCGAGTGGTGATCAGGCAGCTGCCCACCGGCGTGCCCGGCCTCGATGCCGTGATGGGCGGGGGAATCCCCGAGTATTCCTTCAACCTGATCGCCGGGGAGCCGGGCGGCGGCAAGACCACGCTCGCCCACCAGGTGATGTTCGCCAACGCGACGCGCGAGTGCCCCGCCCTGTACTTCACGGTGCTGGGCGAACCGGCGGTCAAGATGCTGCGTTACCAGCAGCAGTATTCGTTTTTCGAGCCGGACGGAATCGGCGAGGCCATCCGGTTCGTGAACCTCAGCGACGACGTGAGGGAGCGCGGCCTTGGCGGAGTGCTGGAGCGGATCGTCAAGGAGGTCGAGGAGAGCAGTCCCTGCATGGTGGTGGTGGACTCGTTCCGTACGGCGATCCGGGCCGTCCCCGAATCTCTCCCCGGCGAGCGAGAGCTACGGTCGTTCGTGCAGGAGCTTGCGCTGCACCTCACCAGCTGGCAGGTCACCTCCTTCCTCGTGGGCGAGTACATGCCGTCGGAGCGGGAGTCCGATCCGGTATTCACCATCGCCGATTGCATTCTGTGGCTGTCGCAGGAGGCGGACCGCAACTCGGTGGTGCGCAAGCTCCAGATCGTGAAGGTGCGCGGCCAGGAGAACATGCCGGGGCTGCATACCTTCAAGATCACGCACGACGGCCTGCACGTGTTCCCGCGCATCTCGCTCCCGGTGCGCGAGGAGGACCGTGCGACGCCGCGCGGGCGCGTCTCCACGGGAATCGCGGCCGTGGACGAGATGCTGGGGGGTGGAATCCCCAGGGGCGACTCGGTTCTGGTGACGGGGCCTTCCGGCTCTGGCAAATCCGTGCTCGCCACGCAGTTCATCGCAGAGGGGGTAAGGAAGGGCGAGCCCGGCGTGCTGGTCGTTTTCGAGGAACACCCCAAGGAGTATGTCCACCGCGCCCAGGGGCTCGGCTTCCCGCTGCGGGAGATGATCGAGGAGAGAATGCTGGAGGTCATGTACCTTCGGCCGCTCGACCTCTCGCCGGACGAAACGCTGTTCGAGATCCGCGAGGCAGCGGAAAGGGTGGGAGCCAAACGGGTGGTCATCGACTCGATGTCGGGCTTCGAGATGGCGTTGGCGCCCACGTTCCGAACGGATTTTCGCGAGTCGCTGTACCGGCTGGTCGGCGCCCTCACCGGCGTGGGGATCACGGTGCTCACCACGATGGAGATCATGCAGGACAGCGCGGAGCTGCGTTTTACCCCCAACGTCGTCTCGTTTCTCGCCGACGTGCTGGTTCTGCTGCGCTACTGCGAATCGGAGGGGCAGATCAAAAAGGTGATGACGGTGGCAAAGATGCGGGGAAGCCAGCACAGCAAGGCGTTCCGTGAGTACGACATCACGAAGCACGGGTTCGAGGTCGGCGGGGGTCTGGAAGGATTCCGCGGGAGTATCAGCGGCGCGCCGTACCTCACTGCGGCCCTGGAGTAGTTCGGCCGGCTCGTCCCTCCCCCAAGCCCGCCCCGCGTGGCGCTCGGCCGCAGGACGCCCGTCGCTCACCCTTCCAGCACCGGCACCTCCTCGGCCCGCGCGCGCAGCCGCACCGCCTCCAGCGCGGGCTCCACCGGCTTGGGGCGGCGGAACACCTGCAGGCTCTTCCACACCCCCTCCCCCCACCCCAGCGTGCGGTACGGGTAGCCGTTCTCCTCGCAGAAGGCGCGCAGGACCGGGCTCATCCGCGGGTAATGGACGTGGCTGATGCCCGGGAAGAGGTGGTGCTCGAGCTGGTGGTCGGCGCCGCAGCAGAGGAAGCGCCCCAGCGCCCCGGTGCGGAAGTTCACCGTGGTCACCGTCTGCAGCAGCACGTAGTCCGAGCGCCGCCGGTACTCTCCGCGGTCGCGGTGCCCCTCGCTCGCCAGGAAGCGTGCCTCGGCCGGGAAGTGCGCGGGGGCGGAGGTGGCGAACACCACGTAGCCCAGCAGCGCCCCCCGCAGCAGGTAGAACCCCAGCACCTGCCCCGCGGAGAACCAGAGCAGCGGCAGGGCGATCCAGAGCGCCAGGTGGGCGAGGAGCACGCCGAGGTCGATCCAGTGCAGCGCGCTCCGCCGCCGCGGGTCGCGCAGGGCGGCCAGCAGGAAGCGCCACGAGCTCCACACCATGTTCACCGCCGTGAGCCCCACCGCCAGCGGGAGCACCAGCCACTGGTGCCGGTAGTACCAGCGGCGCAGCGGCCCGCCCGAGTGGAACTCCTCCTCGGTGAGCGCGAACCAGGGGAGGAGGTCCACGTCGTCGTCGAGCCCGATGACGTTGGGCGTGGGGTGGTGCACGGCGATGTGCTTGTTCCACCACCAGGTGCTGGAGGTGCCGAAGCAGATGCCGTAGCCGAAGAAGGTGAGCGCCTTGTTGACCCACAGCCGCGGGCTGGTGGCGTTGTGCGAGGAGGAGTGGGTGTGGGTGGTGATCCCCAGGTTCGCCAGCGCCATCACCAGCAGCCCGGCGCACTTCGCCGGCCAGCCGGGGGCGAGCGCGAAGGCGGCGGTCCCCGCCAGCGACATGGCCACCAGCACCGCCAGCTGCGCCAGGAGGCGGCCGGTGGGCTTGCGGTGGAAGCCGCGCGCCGCGAACTCCCGGTTGAGCACGGAGAGGGCGTGCACGGGCTCAGCTCCGGTGCTGGCCGGGGAACGACGGCGCGCTCCGGAGAGGGCCCTCACCCCCCGCTCGCAGGCTCGCGGAGCCCCTCTCCCACTGCGCCGGAGCCGTCGAACAACCCTCCCCCGGAACGGGGGAGGGTGGCGAGCCTGAGCGAGCCGGGTGGGGGCC
>DASUNK010000526.1:0-2504 GCA_036277195.1 Longimicrobiaceae bacterium
GGCGGTGGAGAGCTACCGCACCGACGCCAAGATGAACCCCCCGCTGCGCGCCGAGGCGGACCGCGACGCCGTGCGCCAGGGGGTGGGCGACGGCACCCTCGACGTGATCGCCACCGACCACGCGCCCCACCACTACGACGAGAAGGAGGCCGCCTTCGAGGACGCCCCCTTCGGCATCGTGGGGCTGGAGACGGCGCTGGGGCTGGCGTACACCGAGCTGGTGGCCACCGGCGTGCTCGACGTCCCCGCCCTGGTGGAGCGGATGAGCTGCGCCCCGGCCCGGGCCCTCTCGCTCCCCGGCGGCACCCTCGCCCCCGGGAGCCCCGCGGACGTCACCCTCTTCGACCCCCTGCTGGAGTGGACGGTGGACCCGGCGCGCTTCGTCTCGCTCAGCCGCAACACCCCCTTCGCCGGGCGAAAGCTCCGCTGCCGCGCCGTGCGCACCCTGGTGGGCGGCGCCACCGTGTGGGAGGGAGGGGAGTGATGCTGCGGCCGGACCCGCGCGCCTTCTGCGGCGCCGCCTTCCCCTGGCCGCTGGTGCGCGAGCTGGCCGACGGGCGCGACGTCACCGCCTGCTACCTGGTGCACGAGAAGCAGCGCAAGGAGACGCGCGCCGCCAAGCCCTTCCTGCACCTGGTGCTGGGCGACCGTACCGGGACCATCGAGGCCAAGGTGTGGGACGACGCCGAGCGCTTCGAGCACCTCTTCCAGCCCGAGGACGTGGTGGGGGTGCGGGGGCGGACCTCGGTGTACAACGGCAGGGTCGAGCTCACCGTCGCCTCCATCCAGCCGCTGGAGATCGGTGACGAGGACCTGGAGTTCTTCGTCCCTGCCTCGCCGCGCGACCGCGCGCTGATGGGGCGCGAGCTCGACCTGCTGGTGGAGACGGTGGAGGACCCGGCGCTGCGCACCCTGCTGCACCGCTGCGTGGGGCGGAAGACGGCGCTGGGGCGGCAGTTCCGCCTGCACCCCGCCGCCAAGCGCAACCACCACGCGTACCTGGGCGGGCTGCTGGAGCACTCGCTCTCCGTCGCCATCGCCTGCGACCGGCTGGCCGCCCACTACGCCGCGCAGGGCGCCCGGCTGGACCGCGACCTGCTGGTGGCCGGGGCGCTGCTGCACGACGTGGGGAAGGTGCGGGAGCTCACCGCCGGGCGCACCTTCGCCTACAGCGACGAGGGACACCTGCTGGGGCACATCGTGCTGGGGCTGCACCTGGTGACGCGCGAGGCCGAGGGGATCCCCGGGCTCCCGCCGCAGCGGCTGCTGCACCTGCAGCACCTGGTCGCCAGCCACCAGGGGCGCCACGAGTGGGCGAGCCCCAAGGTGCCGCAGACGCTGGAGGCCGTGATCCTGCACTACGCGGACGACCTGGACAGCAAGCTGAACCCGGCCATGGCCCTCCTGGCCGGGGTGGGCGAAGGGGAGTGGTCCGGCTACGACCGCGCCCTGGAGCGCCACCTCTTCCAGCCTCCCGCCTTCCCGAAGGCCGCCGGGGTGGAGCCGGTGCCGGCGGGAGAGGTGGTGGAGGCGCTGATCGACATGTTCCGCGGCTGACGCGCCGCCGCGCCTGGAGCGAGTGCCAGATGGCCGAGAAGAAGAACGCCGCCGCGGGCGGGAAGAGCGACCCGGGCTCCGTGCAGGAGCTGATCGGCCAGCGCGAGCAGCTGCGCGCCTGGATCCGCCGGCTCGACGAGGTGCGCACCGAGGCGCCCGACCGGGTGGCCGAGCGGGTGCGCGGCGACTACGAGGACCGGCTGCGCCGGGTCACCGAGGAGCTGTCGCAGCACCGCGAGGAGATCGAGCGCGAGCTGGAGCGGCTGCGCGGCGAGCTGCGCGAGGCCGAGGTGCGGCTGGCGCAGTCGGTGGACGCGCTCGACGAGCAGCGGCTGCGCCACCTGATCGGCGAGCTCGACGCGGGTGCCTGGGACGCGGCCCGGGGCGAGCTGGAGGGGGCGGTGGCGCACGCCGAGGGAGAGCTGGCGCGCACGCGCGAGGAGGTGGAGCGGCTGGAGGCGCTGGCCACCGACATCACCGAGCCCGCCGCGGAGCCGGAGGCGCCGCCCGAGGAGGAGCCGGCCGCGGAGGAGGCCGCCCCCGTGGCGGAGGCGGACGCGGGCGAGCCGGCGGAGGCGGAGGCGGAGGCGGATGCGGAGGAGAGGCTCCCCGGGGTCGACGCCGGCGAGGCGGAGGCGTGGGACCCGTTCGGCCAGGAGTTCGCCCGGTCCGGGGAGGGGGAGGAGCGCACCGAGGACCTTCCCTGGCTGGCGCCGATGGAGGAGAAGACCTCCGCGCCGTGGCAGGAGGGAGAGGGCGGGGAGGAGGAGGGGCTGGAGTTCCTGAACGAGCTGGAGAAGAGCGCCGCCGGCGACGCGGAGGGCGGGGGCGAGCTGGCGCCCGACGACCTGGCCTTCCTGGAGGAGCTGGACCGGGCGATCTCGGGCTCGCCCGCGCGCACGCCGCCGCCGGCCGCAGCGCCGCCGGCCCCCGCCGCCGGGGCGCAG
>DASUNK010000527.1:0-2036 GCA_036277195.1 Longimicrobiaceae bacterium
GTGGGGCGGGGCGACATGAGCCGCGGCGGGCTCATGCTGCGCGCCGCCGAGTCGGGCCAGGAGCTGGAGTACGCCCCCGTGCTCGGCGCCATCCGCCACGGCGCCCGCCCGCCCAAGCTCTCCCCCCGCCGCTGGATGTGAGGCCCGCCGCCGCAGGCGAGCTTCCTGCAGTCGGCCCGCCGGCATGAGCCCCCAGTCCACCCGCGGGCCCGCGGCCCGCCGCCGCAAGCCTCCCGCCGCCGTGGTGCGCGCCGCCGACGCCACGCCCGACATCATCCCCGCGCGCGGCAAGGCGTGCGAGGTGCGCGTGGGTGGGAAGACGGTGCGGCTCACCAACCTGCACAAGCCCTTCTGGCCGGAGCTGGGCCTCACCAAGGGCGACCTGCTGCGCTACTACGTGGCCGTCTCGGAGTGGCTGCTGCCGCACCTGAAGGACCGCGCCATGGTGATGAAGCGCTATCCCAACGGGTGGAACGGCCCCTTCTTCTTCATGAAGCGCACGCCCGAGCACGCGCCGGCGTGGCTGAAGACCTGCTCCATCGAGCACGCCTCCAAGAGCGTCATCGACTTCCCCATGGTGCAGGACCTGGCGACGCTCCTCTGGGTGGTGAACCTGGGGTGCATCGACCTCAACCAGTGGTACGCCCGCTGCGACGACACCGACCGCCCCGACTACCTGCACTTCGACCTCGACCCCGTCCCCGGCGCGGACTTCGAGCGCGTGCGCCAGACCGCGCTGATGGTGCGCGACGCGCTGCGGAAGCTGGGGATGAAGAGCTATCCCAAGACCACGGGGTCCAAGGGGATCCACGTCTACGTGCCGATCGTGCGCGGGCCCACGCAGAAGCAGGTGTGGGCCTTCGCCAAGGAGTTCGCGCGGGCCATGGAGGCGCTGGACCCCGCGCTGGTGACGGCCGAGTACCGCGTGGCCAAGCGGCCCGCGGGACGGGTGCTGGTGGACTACAACCAGAACGCCTGGGGACGCACCCTGGCCTCGGTGTACTCGGTGCGCCCGCGGCCGCAGGCCACCGTCTCCACGCCGGTGACCTGGGAGGAGATCGAGGGCGGCGTGCGGCTGGAGGATTTCACCCTCCGCAACCTCCCCGAGCGCCTGCGCGAGCGCGGCGACCTCTTCCGTCCCCTGCTGCTGGCCCGCGGGCGGGTGGACCTGTCGCCCTTCCTCGTGGCCGCGAAGAAGCGCGGCGGACGCTGACATGGAGCTGCCGATCCCGCTGGACTACGCGCCGATGGAGGCCGAGACGGCCGGCGCGGTGCCGGGGGGCGAGGGGTGGCAGTACGAGCCCAAGTGGGACGGCTTCCGCTGCCTGGCCTTCCGCGACGGCGGCGAGGTGGAGCTGCGCTCGCGCTCCGGCAAGCCGCTGGCGCGCTACTTCCCCGACGTGGTGGAGGCGATGCGGGCGCTCACGGCCCGGCGCTGCGTGCTCGACGGCGAGATCGTGGTGCCGGTGGGCGATTCGCTGAGCTTCGAGGAGCTGCAGCTGCGCCTGCACCCCGCCGCCAGCCGGGTGCAGAAGCTGGCGGCGGCGCACCCGGCGCTCTTCATCGCCTTCGACCTGCTGCTCGGCCCCCGCGGCGGGCCGCTGACGGACCTCCCGCTGGCCGAGCGCCGCGAGAAGCTGGAGGCGTTCGCCGCGCAGTTCTTCCCCGCCGCGGGCGGGGGCGTGCGCCTCTCGCCCGCCACGCAGGACCTGGCGCGGGCGCGCGCCTGGCTGCGCGAGGGGGGGAAGGGGCTGGACGGGGTGATGGCGAAGCGCTGTGATCTCCCCTACCAGAGCGGCGAGCGCACGGGGATGGTGAAGGTGAAGAACTTTCGCACGGCGGACTGCGTGGTGGGCGGGTTCCGCTACGCCACCAAGGCGCCGGTGGTGGGGTCGCTGCTGCTGGGGCTGTACGCGGACGACGGGCTGCTGCACCACGTGGGCTTCTGCTCGGGGCTCTCGGCCGAGCAGCGGCGGGAGCTGACGCCGAAGCTGGAGGCGCTGGCGGGGAAGGGGTTCACCGGCTCGGCGCCGGGG
>DASUNK010000528.1:0-6266 GCA_036277195.1 Longimicrobiaceae bacterium
GCCCACCTCGCCGTCGCGGGCGTAGCTGGTCAGCCGCATCCCCAGCGGCTCCAGGATTCGCTGCCGGATGAGCGTCTGGACGTTGGTTCCCGCCGCCCGGCCGAGCGCATGCCCAAGCAGCCCCATCCCGAGGTTCGAGTACTCGAACTCGGCCCCGATGTCCCGCCGCAGCTGGTGGTGGTTGAGGAAGGCGTAGAGCTGCTCCACCGAGTAGTCGGCGTACGGGTTGGTCGGGTCCGCGGGAGTGAAGTTGTCGGGGAGCCGGGGGAGCCCGGAGCGGTGGGTGGCCAGGTCCAGCAGCGTGATCTGGCGCCCGTTGCGCGACGGGACGCGCACGCCCTCGGGGAGGTACTTCTGCACCGGGTCGTCCAGCGCCACCTCGCCCTTGGCCACCATGTCGGCCAGGATGGTCCCGGTGAAGGTCTTGTTGATGGAGCCGATCTCGAACGTGGTCCGCGGCCCCAGCGGCCGCGCCCCCGGCCCCGCCGATCCCGCCGAGAAGATGCGCGTCGACCCGTCCGCCTCCAGGATCCCCAGCACGATCCCCGGCGTCTCCCCGTCGTCCACGAGGTACTGCAGCATCACCTGGAGGTCCGCGTCCGGCGGGAAGTGCGACGCCGCGGCGGTCTGCGCCGCGGTCCCGGCCGCGCCGAGCAGGGAGGCGGCGAGGACCGCGGGGAAAAGGGCGGGCAGACGTCTCATCGGCGGTTCCTGTGGCGAGGGTCGTACGTGGCCCCGATGGGGGGTGCTGGCCTATACTACCGGGAAATGCGCCGCTGCGCACCTGGCAGCTCCGCCCTTCCTCCGTGTGTGAATGAGTCCATGAGAGCGCTCCTGCTGGGCGCCACCGGGCTGGTGGGCCGCCACTGCCTCGACCTGCTGCTGGCCGACGACGCGTTCCCCTCCGTGGCGGTGCTGGGGCGCCGCCGCGTGGAGCGCGCGAGCCCGAAGCTGGAGCAGCGCGTGGTCGACTTCGACCGCCTCGACGAGCACGCCGATGCGTTCGCCGCGGAGGCGGTGTTCTGCTGCCTGGGCACCACCCTGCGCGCCGCCGGCTCGCGCGAGGCGTTCCGCCGGGTGGACCACGACTACCCGGTGCGGGCGGCGCAGCTCGCGGCGGCGGGCGGGGCCCGGCAGTTCCTGCTGGTGACCGCGCTCGGGGCGGACCCGGGCTCCTCCGTCTTCTACAACCGGGTGAAGGGCGAGACGGAGGCCGCGGTGCGCGCCCTGCCGCTCCCCGGCGTGGCCATCCTGCGCCCGTCGCTGCTGCTGGGCGAGCGGGAGGGCCGCCGCCCCGCCGAGGCACTGGCGCAGAAGGCGGCGCCGCTGCTCAACCCCCTGCTGGTGGGCCCGCTGCGGAAGTACCGCGCCCTCCCGGGAGCGGCGGTGGCCCGCGCGCTGGTGCGCCTGGCCCGCGAAGGGGTGGAGGGGGTGCGGATCGTGGAGTCCGACGAGATCGCCGTGCTGGCGGGGGCCGCGTGAGCGCCACGCCGCGGTCCCCCACCGAGCCGCCGGGCGGGTGCGGGCTGCGGGGGTGCCTCTACGGGACGGTGCTGGTGTTCGGGGTGCTGCTCGCTATACTACTGGGATACGTGCTGTTGCGCGTCTGGCAGGTCCCGGCCTTCCTCCGCTAGAAACCTCCGGCGCGCCCGGTGGTACCAGTGGGGGAGGCCGGTACCGATCGAACCGAGAAGGGGGGACGAGATGATCGCGACACGCCGCGCCCGGGTGCTGCTGCTCGCCGTGCTGGCCATGCTGGCCGCGTGCGCCACGCGGGGAAGGAACTCCGAGACGGTGGCCCGGGAGGAGACCACGGTCACGGTGCAGAACCAGGCCGTGCTGGACATGACGATGTACGTGCTGCGCAGCGGCGGCGGCTCGCGCATCCGGCTGGGGCTGGTGAACGGCAACAGCCAGCAGACCTTCCGCATCCCCGAGTCCATCATCGGGCTGGGGCAGCCGCTGAGCTTCGTGGCCGACCCGATCGGCAACAGCAACACCGCCCAGAGCTTCGAGATCTACGTGCGCCCCGGCGACAACGTGCGGCTCACCATCCCGCCCCAGGTGGGACGGTTCTGACGCCACCGCCCGCAACGTGCACGCGAAAGGGGCCCCGCCGGGGCCCCTTTCGCATCCCTTGACGGCAGGGTTATCTTGTTCCTGTCGATAGGGTAGGGGGGTATACTAATCTCAGGAAGGCGAGCGTGACGGAGACGGGGCATCGCCACGGGGCGCTGAGCGTCGACCCGGAGCTGCAGGAGCAGACGCTGGGCCGGCTCCGGCGCATCGAGGGCCAGGTGCGCGGCCTGCAGCGCATGGTGGAGGAGGGGCGCTACTGCGCCGACGTGCTCACCCAGATCGCCTCGGTGCACGAGGCGCTGCGCGGGGTGGGGAAGCTGGTGATGCGTAGCCACCTGGAGCACTGCATCACCGGCGCCCTGCGCTCGGGTGACGCGCTGGAGGCCGAGCGCACCTACCAGGAGGTGCTGGACCTGATGTACCGGCACGCACGCTAGGGAGGAGATGATGGATACAGCGAGCAGCCCCGCGGGCGAGCGGGTGGACCTCCCCATCACGGGGATGACGTGCGCCGCCTGCGCCCGCCGGGTGGAGACCCGGCTGGCGAAGGCCCCCGGCGTGCGCAGCGCCGCGGTGAACCTCGCCACCGCCCGCGCCACCGTGGAGTACGAGCCCGCCGCCACCGGCATCCCCGAGCTGGTGAAGGCGGTGGAGGACGCGGGGTACGGCGTGCACCAGCCTCCCGCCGCCGGCGAGAGCGCGGCCGACGTCCAGGCGGAGGCCGCCGCCGCGGAGTACCGCGGCCTGCGCCGCCGCTTCTGGGTGGCCGCCGCGCTCTCCCTCCCCGTGCTGGTGATGGCCATGTCGCACGGGCGCATCCCGTGGCTGGACTTCCCGGGCTCCGCCTGGGTGCAGCTCGCGCTCGCCACCCCGGTGGTGGCGTGGGCGGGCGCCCGCTTCTACCGCGGCGCCTGGGCGGCCCTCCGCCACCGCGCGGCGGACATGAACACCCTCATCGCCGTGGGCACCGGCACGGCCTACCTCTACTCCGTGGCGGCCACCCTCTTCCCCGGCTTCTTCGTCACCGGCCCGCACGCCGCGATGGCGGGGATGGCCCGGCCGCCGGTGTACTTCGAGGCCGCCGCCGTCATCATCACCCTCGTGCTGCTGGGGCGCATGCTGGAGTCGCGCGCCCGGGGCCGCACCGGCGAGGCCATCCGCCGGCTGGTGCGGCTGCAGCCGAGGACGGCGCGCGTGCTCCGCGGCGGCGTGGAGGCCGACCTCCCGGTGGAGGAGGTGGTGCCGGGCGACGTGGTGCTGGTGCGCCCGGGCGAGAAGATCCCCGTGGACGGCGTGGTGCTCGACGGCGCCTCGGCCGTGGACGAGTCGATGCTCACCGGCGAGAGCGTGCCGGTGGAGAAGGCGCCGGGGAGCGAGGTGTTCGGCGCCACCCTCAACCGCACGGGCGCCTTCCGCTTCACCGCCACGCGGGTGGGGAAGGACACCGCGCTCCAGCAGATCGTGAAGCTGGTGGAGGAGGCGCAGGGCTCCCGCGCGCCGATCGCCCGCCTGGCGGACGTCATCAGCGGCATCTTCACCCCCGTGGTCATCGGCATCGCCGCCGTCACCTTCGTGGCCTGGTTCCTCCTGGCCCCGGAGGAGACCCGCTTCACCCTGGCGCTGGTGAACTTCGTCTCCGTGCTCATCATCGCCTGCCCGTGCGCGCTGGGGCTGGCCACGCCCACCGCCATCCTGGTGGGGACGGGGAAGGGCGCCGAGCACGGCGTGCTCATCAAGGGGGGCGAGAGCCTGGAGACGGCGCACCGGCTGGACACGGTGGTGCTCGACAAGACGGGGACCATCACCCGCGGCGAGCCCGCGCTGACGGACGTGTGGCCCGCCGGGGACGTCTCCGCGGACGAGCTGCTGCGGCTGGCGGCCGCGGCCGAGCGCGGCAGCGAGCACCCGGTGGGCGAGGCGGTGGTGGCGGGCGCCCGGGCACGCGGCATCGCCCTCGCCGAGGCGGCCGGCTTCCGTGCCCTGGCGGGGCACGGGGTGGAGGCCACGGTGGAGGGGCGCGCCGTGCTGCTGGGCACCCCGCGCCTCATGCGCGAGCGCGGGGTGGCGGTGGACGCCGCCGCTGCGGCGCGCGCCGACGCGCTGGCCGGCGAGGGGAAGACGCCCGTCTTCGCCGCGGTGGACGGGCGGCTGGCGGGGGTGCTGGCGGTGGCGGACACGGTGAAGCCCGGCTCCGCCCGGGCGGTGGCGGCGCTGCGGGCGATGGGGCTGGAGGTGGTGATGATCACGGGCGACGACCGCCGCACGGCCGAAGCGGTGGCGCGCGAGGTGGGGATCGGCCGCGTGCTGGCCGAGGTGCTCCCCGAGGGGAAGGCGCGCGAGGTGAAGCGGCTGCAGGAGGAGGGGCGCCGCGTGGGGATGGTGGGCGACGGCATCAACGACGCCCCCGCGCTCGCGCAGGCGGACGTCGGGATCGCCATCGGCACGGGGACGGACGTGGCGGTGGAGGCCTCGGACATCACGCTCATCCGCGGCGACCTGGACGGGGTGGTGACGGCCATCCAGCTCTCGCGCGCCACCATCCGCACGGTGAAGCAGAACCTGTTCTGGGCCTTCGTCTACAACGTGATCGGCATCCCGATCGCGGCGGGGCTCCTCTACCCCTTCACGGGGTGGCTCCTCTCGCCGGTGCTCGCCAGCGCGGCGATGTCGCTCTCCAGCGTGAGCGTGGTGGCGAACTCGCTGCGCCTCCGCCGCTTCCGCCCGTAGTCAGCTCCCCCGCAGGGCGCGGGTGAGGGCGCGGTCCAGCGCGGCGGCGAACGCCTGCTTCTCGCGGGGGCCGTACGGCCGGGCGCCGGCCGTCTCCACGCCCGCTCCCCGCAGGCCGTCCATGAAGTTGCGCACCGCGAGCCGCTCTCCCACGTTCTCCGGGGTGTACTCCTCGCCGCGCGGGTCGAGCACCCGCACCCGCTTCTCCACCAGCGCGGCCGCCAGCGGGATGTCGGCCGTGACGGCCACGTCGCCCGGCTCGGCCGCGGCGGCGATGTGGAGGTCGGCCGCGTCGGGGCCGCCCTCCACGCGGACGGCGCGGACGTACGGGTTGCCGGGCGGCACCGCCAGGCGCTGGTTGGCGACGAGCACCGTTTCCAGCTGCAGCCGCCGGGCGGCGCGGAAGACGATCTCCTTGGCGTCACGCGGGGCGGCGTCGGCGTCGATCCAGAGCTTCACGGTGGCGTGGGAGCAGGGGGTGGTCCGGCACGGCGAACCAAGATAACGGGATCGGAGATGAGCGCAGCAGCGGACGCGGGATCCGGCACCGTGCCGGCATGGCTCGACCCGCAGGCGTATCCCTTCCGGCACCACTGGGCGGAGCTGCCCGGCGGGCGCCGGATGCACTACCTGGACGAGAGTACGGGCGAGCCCGTGCTCTTCGTGCACGGCACGCCCACCTGGTCGTTCGAGTGGCGGCACCTGGTGCGGGGGCTCGCGGCCACGCACCGGTGTGTCGCGCCGGACCTGCTCGGCTTCGGGCTGTCGGACCGGCCGCGCGACTTCGCCTACACGCCCGAGGCGCACGCGGAGGCGCTGCGGGCGTTCGTGGACGCCGTGGGACTGGACGGCTTCACGCTGGTGGTGCACGACTACGGCGGGCCCATCGCCCTGCCGCTGGCGCTGGAGGGCGGACGCGTGCGGCGGCTGGTGGTGATCAACTCCTGGATGTGGAGCTTCGCGGACGACGCGGAGATGGCGAAGCAGGCGCGGCTCGCCGGGGGCGCGCTGGGACGGTGGATGTACCGGCGCCTGAACGCGTCGCTGCGGCTGCTGATGCCGTACGCGTACGGCGACCGGCGCAAGCTCACGCGGGCGATCCACCGCCAGTATTTGCAGGTCTTCTCCGACGCGTGGTCGCGCGGCGCGGTGCTCTGGCCGCTGGCGAAGGCGCTCCTGGGTTCGTCGGCGCACTACGAAGTGCTCTGGCGGCGGCGGGGCGAGCTGCGCGGCCTCCCCGCGCTGATCGTGTGGGGGATGCGGGACCGGGCCTTTCCGCCACGCTACCTGGAGCGCTGGAGGGAAGCGCTCCCGGAAGCGCGCGTGGTGGAGCTTCCCGCGTCGGGACACTGGCCGCACGAGGAGCAGCCGGCGGAGGTGCTGGCCGCCCTGCGCGATTTCCTGAACCGGTGATACGAGCCGGGAACATTGCTTGCGTCGCTCCAGAGGGGCCATCCATC
>DASUNK010000529.1:0-2433 GCA_036277195.1 Longimicrobiaceae bacterium
GACGGCACGCGCACCTTCCTGGTCGGGAGCGCGCGCCCCGCCGTGATCGACCCCGGCCCCGCCGACGCCGCCCACCTCGACGCCCTCCTCGCGGCGCTCGGCGGCGTGCGCCCGGTCGCCATCCTCCTCACCCACGCGCACCCGGACCACGCCGCCGCCGCCCCGGCGCTGGCGGAGCGCACCGGCGCGCCCCTCCGCATGGGTCGCGGATCGCTCGCCCAGGTGCCCGGCGCGCGCGCGCTGGCGGACGGCGAGGGGGTGGATACCGACGCGGGGCTGCTCATCGCGCTGGTCACCCCGGGGCACGCGCCGGAGCACCTCTGCTTCCTGTGGACGGGCGGGGACGCTCCCCCGGGCGGCGCACTCTTCGCGGGCGACCACTTCATGGGCGGGAGCGACACCACGCTGGTCTCGCCCCCCGAGGGCGACCTGGCCGCCTACCTGCGCTCGCTCGACCGCGTGGCCGCGGTGGCGCCCGGCATCGTCTACCCGGCGCACGGGCCGCCGCTCACCGACCCCGCCGCCGCGGTGGAGCGCTACCGGGCGCACCGCTACGCGCGCATCGGCCAGGTGATGGAGGCGCTGCGCGGGCGCGGCCCGTCTCCTGCCGGGGCGCTGGTGGACGCCGTCTACGGCCCCGGGCTTCCCCCGGCGCTGCGCCCGGCCGCGGCCGGCTCGGTCGCCGCCGTGCTCGACTACCTCCTGGCCGCCGGGCGCGTCCGCGCGCTGGACGGCGGCACCTACACGCTCGCCGAGTGATGACGGAGACCGAGATCCCCACCCACGCCGCGCTCGCCGCCGCGCTGGCGCGCATCCGCCCCGGGACGATCGACGCGCACCTGCGCTTCCTCTCGCACCCGCTGCTGGAGGGGCGCGCCCCGGGGACGCGCGGCGGCACGCTGGCGCTGGAGTACCTGCGCACGCAGTTCCAGCGCATGGGACTGGAGCCGGTGCACGGCGCCTACGCGCAGGAGGTGCCGATGGTGGGGCTCGACCCCTCCCCCGAGCTCGCCTTCGCCCTCCCGGGGGGCGAGACGCGCACGCCCGCCTACCCGGACGAGTACGTGCTGGAGGCCGGCGTGCCGCGCCCCGAGGTGGAGGTGGACCGCGAGCTGGTGTTCGTGGGCTACGGCATCACCGCGCCCGAGCACGGGTGGGACGACTACGCGGACGCGGAGGTGCGCGGCAAGGTGCTGCTGGTGCGGGTGAACGACCCCGGCACCGCGGACACGCCCGGCTTCTTCGGCGGGCGGGCGCTCACCTACTACGGGCGGTGGACGTACAAGTACGAGGAGGCCTCGCGGCGCGGGGCGGCCGGGGTGCTGCTCCTCCACACCGACGCCTCCGCCGGCTACGGCTGGAACGTGGTGCGCACCTCCAACACCGGCGAGCAGTTCGACCTGGCGGGCGACCCCGAGTTCCCGCTGGAGGTGCGCGGCTGGATGGCGGAGGCCGCCGTGCGCGGCCTGCTCGCCGCCGCCGGGCACGACCTCGACGACCTGCTGCGCCGCTCGGAGGCGCGCGGCTTCCGCCCCGTCCCCACCGGGGTGCGCGTGCGCGCGCGGGTGCGCAGCCGGGTGCGCGAGGTGCGGACCGCCAACGTGGTGGGGCTCCTCCCGGGGAGCGACCCGGCGCGCGCCGCCGAGCCGGTGCTCCTCTCCGCCCACTACGACCACCTGGGCGTGCGCCGGGGCGAGGCCGGCGAGACGCTGGTGCACCACGGCGCCTACGACAACGCCAGCGGGGTGGCGCTCCTGCTGGCCGTGGCCGAGGCGGCCGCCTCCGCGCCGGAGCGCCCGCGGCGCCCCCTCCTCTGCGTGGCGACCACGGCCGAGGAGTCCGGCCTGCTGGGGGCGGAGTGGTACGCGCGCCACCCGCTCTTCCCCCTGCGGAGCACGGCGGCGGCGCTGAACGTGGACGGCGCCAACCTCGACGGGCGCACCCGCGACGTGGCGCCGCTGGGGGCGGACCGCTCGTCGCTGGGCGCGGTGGTGCGCCGCGCCGCCGCGGCCGAGGGGATGGAGGTGGCCCCCGAGGCGCACCCCGAGCAGGGGATGTTCTTCCGGCAGGACCACTTCCCCCTGGCGCGCGCCGGCGTCCCCGCGCTGGCCATGGACCACGGGCTGGCCTACGAGGGGCGGCCGTTGGGATGGGGGGAGGAGCGCTACGCCGAGTTCATCGCCCGGCACTACCACCAGCCGAGCGACGCCTACCGCGAGGGGATCGACTACGGCGGCGCCGTGCAGCAGGGGCGGGTGCTGCTGCGCACGGCGTGGGAGGTGGCCACGGCCGACGGCCTCCCGGCGTGGGGCCCGGGGGAGTTCCGGCGCCCGTAGCGGAACCCGGGGGCCATTCCCGGGGTCGCAGTTGACGTCAGGCCGGGTTCCTGCGTCATCCACCCGGTTTCGCCGCCGGCGCGCCGGCGGCCCGTCC
>DASUNK010000530.1:0-5259 GCA_036277195.1 Longimicrobiaceae bacterium
CGGAGCGCATGGCGGGGGTGCCGAGCAACAACGCCAGCATGCGGATCGCGGTGCCGTTCCGCGGCATCCACGCCCCCGAGCCCGCCGACGTGTGAGGGGACCAGGGGGAACACGTCAGGGTCGTTCCAGCGTCGCGGCCAGGTTCGGGCGCTGCGAGCAGAGCCATGCATGGGCCAGTGGGAGCATCTGGCCGACGATGTCGATCACTTCCGCGGCATCCTCCGGGTTGCGGCCGTGCTCCCAGTCGTAGATCGCGTTGTGCCGCGCCGGCCTCAGCGCGTTCAACCGCCGGCCGAGCTGTGAAAGGTCCGGGATCTCGAGCGCCGTGAGGCCTTCGTACGCGATCCGGTGGTGTCCCTTGGGCGTGTCCTTCACGCGCAGTTCGGCCGCGCGCAGCACCGTGGTCGCCACCTGCAATCCGGCCTGGTAGCTCAGCACCAGCACCGACTCCGCGCCGAGTCCCTCCAGCCGCGAGTCGCGGAAGCTCCGGACCGCCTTCCCCCATATCCCCAGAATCTCCGCGTCGTCCGCGGGCAGCTCCTCCAGCTCGCGGCTGTCCTCCACCATCACCCGGATGCGCCGGTTCACGCGGCCTCCAGGCGGGCGAGCGCGGTGCCGCTGCCGGCCAGCCAGCGCTTGGGCTCCCGCAGCACCCGGGCGACGAACGCGTTCCCGGACCGGACGCGCTCCGCCAGCTGCTCGGGCGTGTACGCGATCACGTCCAGCTCGCTTCCTACGAGGTTCTCGGCCTCCAGCAGCGGCTCGCGCAGCCGCCGCGTGGACTCGGGCTCGCCGACGATGAACAGGTCCAGGTCGCTGTCCGGCCGTGCATCGCCGCGGGCGCGTGAGCCGTAGACGAACGCCGCGTCGATCTCGCCCGCCCCGGCGAACACCTCGCGCAGCACGTCGGCGGGGTCGGCGCAGGCCCGGATGAGCAGGCGCCACCCCCGCCAGGCGTCGTGGTCCTCCGCCGCGGCGTAGAGCACCCGCCCGCGCTCCTTCATGCGGGTCAGCACACCCATCGCCGTCAGCCGCCTCAGCTCATTCTGCAGGGAAGAGGTCGCGAGCCCCGTCCGGCGCTCCAGCTCGCGGAGATGGACGGTCGTGCCGGGGTGGAGCGCGAAGAACACCACCAGCCGGGCCATCGCCGGGGAAGGGAAGAGCGCGGAGAGCGGGATTGCCGGGAGCGGTGCCATGGTGTGACAATGATTGTCACATGATCGGCCCCACGCAACCCTACGGCGCCACCAGCACCCGCAGCAGCAGGTAGCAGAGCGCCGACACGGTGAACGCCGCCGGGATGGTGAGGATCCACGCCCACACGATCCGTCCCGCGATCCCCCACCGCACCGCCGACAGCCGCCGCGTGGCCCCCACCCCCACGATGGAGCCGGTGATGGTGTGGGTGGTGCTCACCGGGATCCCCAGCGAGGTCGCCAGGAAGATGCTGACGGCGCCACCCGTCTCCGCGCAGAAGCCGCCCACCGGCCGCAGCCGGGTGATGCGCGTCCCCATGGTGTGCACGATCCGCCACCCGCCGAAGAGCGTCCCCAGCGAGATCATGGTGTAGGCCCCCAGCTCCACCCAGAGCGGCACGTGGTCCGCGTCCGGGAGGTACAGGTGCCGCATCCACCCCTCGGCGCCCGCGAACTCCGCGTTCGACGCCACCAGCAGCCCCACGATGATCCCCATCGTCTTCTGCGCGTCGTTCCCGCCGTGCGAGAGCGAGAAGAGCGCCGAGCTCCCCAGCTGCGCCACGCGGAAGAAGCGGTCCACCTTCCCCGGCGTGGTGCGGTGGAAGATCCACATCACCGCCACCATCAGCCCGAACCCCAGCCCCATCCCGATCAGCGGCGAGAGGAAGATGAAGATCAGCGTCTTCACCCACCCGCTGGGGATGATGGCGTCGAACCCCGCCGCGGCCACCGCCGCCCCCGCGTAGCCGCCCAGCAGCGCGTGCGAGGAGCTGCTCGGCAGCCCGAAGTACCAGGTCACCAGGTTCCAGACGATGGCGCCCAGCAGCCCCCCCAGCACCACACTGGGGGTGACCACGTTCACGTCGATCATCCCCTTGCCCACCGTCTTCGCCACCGCGGTGCCGATCACGAAGAGCGCCGCGAAGTTGAAGAACGCCGCCCACACCACCGCGGCGAAGGGACTCAGCACGCGCGTCCCCACCACCGTGGCGATGGAGTTCGCCGAGTCGTGGAAGCCGTTGATGAAGTCGAACGCGAACGCCACCAGGACGATGGCGACGACGTAGTAGGTGAAGTCCACGGTCGCCGTCAGCCGTTCTTGAGCGCGATGCTCTCGAGCACGTTCGACACGTCGTCGCAGAGGTCCACGGCGTCTTCCAGCTTGTCGTACATCTCCTTCCAGCGAATGACGTCCAGCGGCTCCGGGCTGCCCTGGAAGAGCGCGCCCATGGCCTCGGCGTAGACGAAGTCGCCCTCCTCCTCCAGCTTCTTCAGCACCCCCGCCCGGGCCAGGATGGCCTTGGGCTTCTTCAGGTTCACCACCGAGTGCTCGATCTCGGCCGCCGCGCGGGCGATGACGTCGGCCAGCTGGACGGCGTGCGGGCGCGTCTCGGTGATGTGGAACATCTGGACACGCCGGGCGCAGCCGTCGAGCAGGTCGATGACGTCGTCGAGGCGCGAGGCCAGCAGGTGGATGTCCTCGCGATCCAGCGGGGTGACGAAGCTGCGGTCGATGCGCACGATGACCTCGTGCGTCACCTGGTCCGCCCGGTGCTCCAGCTCCTTGATCTCCCCGGCCAGCTCGGCCAGCCGGTGGGGCTCGGCCATGAGCGCAGCCAGCCGCTGCGCGCACCCGGTGAGGATCTGCGCCAGCTCGCCGAACATCGGGAAGAACCGCTCGTCGCGGGGGATCAGCCGCACCCTGGCCTCCGTGTGGAACGCGTTTGTAACGGACCCGTCATGGCCGCCGCCCCGCCCGCCGTTACAAGCGGCGCGGGCGGCCGCCGGGCCGGAAGGCGCGCCCAAGCTACGGTTCCGCCCTCCCCGGCGAAAGGGCGGCGCGGCGCGCAGGGTTACGGGGAAGCGCCCTTTCCGTTACAGGGGCGTTACGCGCACCCGGTATGTTCGGGCGTTCCGCTGGCCGATCCGTCCACCCAGAGAACGCATGCGCATGCACAGGCCCGCTTCCGCCACGCTCCCGGTGCTGCTCTCCACCCTGCTGTTCTCCGCCTGCGGCGGAGACGGCGGCCGCACGCCCGACCAGATGGCGAAGGACCGCGGCGGCGCGCGCGGCGGGGTGACCACGCTCACCGGCGCGGGCGCCACCTTCCCGTATCCCATCTACTCGGCGTGGTTCGCGGAGTACGGCAAGCAGCACCCGGTGCGGGTGAACTACCAGTCCATCGGCTCGGGGGGCGGCATCCGGCAGGTGATCGAGAAGACGGTGGACTTCGGCGCCTCGGACGCGCCGATGACCGACGCGGAGCTGGGCGAGGCCCCGGGGACGCTGCACGTCCCCACCGTGCTCGGCTCGGTGGCCGTCACCTACAACCTGGCGGGGCTGGCGCAGCCGCTCCGGCTGGACGGGGCCACGCTGGCGGCCGTCTACCTGGGGCGCGTGCGCAAGTGGAACGCGCCCGAGATCGCCGCGCTCAACCCGGGGGTGGCGCTCCCCGACGCCGACATCCTCCCCGTGTACCGCACCGACGGGAGCGGCACCACCTACGTCTTCACCGACTACCTGGCCGCGGTGAGCCCGGAGTGGAAGCAGCAGGTGGGGACGGGGAAGTCGGTGCGCTGGCCGGCGGGGCTGGGCGCCAAGGGGAACGAGGGGGTGACGGGGCAGGTGAAGCAGAGCCCCGGCTCCATCGGCTACGTGGAGCTGGCGTACGCGCTGCAGAACGGCCTGCCGGCGACGGCGCTGCGCAACCAGGCCGGGCAGTTCGTGCAGCCCTCGGTGGAGGCCACCAGCGCGGCCGCGGCCGACCTGACGGCGCAGCTCCGCGACCACCCGGACTTCCGCCTCTCCATCGTGAACGCGCCGGGGGCGCAGGCGTACCCGGTGTCGGCCTTCACCTACCTGCTGGTGCCCGCGCACTTCGAGGAGTGCGCGCGGGCCCGGGCGCTGGTGGAGCTGGTGCGCTGGACGCTCACCCAGGGCGGCGACCTGGCGCGCTCCCTCCACTACGCGCCCCTCCCCGAGGCGGTGCGCGGCCCGGTGCTGGAGACGCTGGGAGGCGTCACCTGCGGCCCGGACCGGCAGCCGGCGGGCGGCAGCGCCTAGCCGATGCAGCCCCTCCCCGAGGAGGCGGGGGCGCCGCCCGCGGCCCCCCGCCCGCTCCTGTCGCGGCTGGTGCCGGCCTGGTGGCACGGGAACCTCGCGGACCGCGCCTACGCGCTGACGCTGGCGGCCTTCGGGCTCGCCATCCCGGTGCTCTTCGCCTTCATCTTCGTGCGCGTGGGCGCAGCCGCCTGGCCCGCCGTGCGCACCTTCGGCGCCGGCTTCCTCTCCAGCTCCGACTGGAACCCGGTGGCCGGCGAGTTCGGCGCCCTCCCCTTCGTCTTCGGCACGGTGGCCTCGTCGCTGCTGGCGCTCCTCATCGCCGTCCCCCTCTCGGTGGGGCTGGCCATCTTCCTCACCGAGCTGGCCCCGCGCTGGCTGGCGGCGCCCGTGGCCTTCGGCACCGAGCTGCTGGCCGCCATCCCCAGCGTGGTCTACGGGCTGTGGGGGATCTTCGTGATGGTGCCCTGGCTGCGCCGCTCGGTGCAGCAGCCGCTGGTGGACGCGCTGGGCGACTCCGTCCCCTTCTTCCGCGGGCCGGCGTACGGGGTGAGCATCCTGGCCGGCGGCGTCATCCTGGCCATCATGGTGGTCCCCTTCATCTCCGCCGTCTCGCGCGAGGTGCTGGCCGCCGTCCCGGTGGCGCAGCGCGAGGCGGCGCTGGCGCTCGGCGCCACCCGCTGGGAGATGACCTGGCAGGTGGCGCTCCCCTACGCGCTCCCGGGGATCATCGGCGCCACCATCCTGGGGCTGGGGCGGGCGCTGGGCGAGACCATGGCCATCACCATGGTCATCGGCAACCGCCCGGTCATCCCCACCTCGCTCTTCGAGCCCGGCTACACCATGGCCTCGGTGCTGGCCAACGAGTTCAGCGAGGCGAGCGACGACCTGCACCTGGCCGCGCTGATGGAGATCGGCCTCATCCTCTTCGGCATCACCATCGTGGTGAACTCCATCGCCCGCTGGCTGGTGTGGCGGGTGGCGCGCCGGGGGGGACGATGA
>DASUNK010000531.1:0-7350 GCA_036277195.1 Longimicrobiaceae bacterium
CCCGGCGGCGTGCGCCTGGCACCTGTCCGCGCGCTGCAGCGCCTGCGACTTCTACCAGCACTGCCGCGCCCAGGCCGACGCCGCCGACGACCTGGCTCGCGTCCCCGGGATGACGCCCGCCGCCCGCCAGGTGCTGCTGGAGCGTGGCGTGCGCTCGGTGGCGGCGCTGCAGCGGGCCGGCTTCCGCCGCGAGACCTACACCGGCTGCCACGCGCTGGAGACGGGCGAGGGGCGGCTCCGCCAGCGCGCGCAGGCGCTGCGCTTCGACAAGCTCTTCGACGTGGAGCAGCGCACCCACCGCATGGCGGCCGCCGAGGGGGTGCGCGTGCTCCTCTCCGCCGAGGGCGATCCCGTCAGCGGCACCGTCTTCGCCCTGGGGCTGCGGGTGGAGGGCCCGGAGGGGAGCGCGGAGGGCGACGCCGCCGTCTTCCTCTCCGCCGCCGGCACCCGCCGCGCCGAGGGCGAGATGCTGTGCGCCTTCCTGGCGCGTCTCGCCGCCGTGGTGGGCGAGGCGCGCGCCGCCGCTCCCGAGGGGCGGGGGCGCCGGGAGCGCGCGGCGCGGGCGCTGCACTTCTACGTCTACGAGCGCGAGGAGCTGGAGCTGTTCCGCTCCCTGCTGCGCAGGCACCTGGCCGACCCGGCGGCCGGCCCGGCCATCGCCGCGCTGGCCCGCGCGCTCTTCCCGGCCGCCGAGGCGGGCGGACTGCGCCGTGGCTCGGCCGCGCCCGGCACCGTGCTGCTGGACGCGGTGAACGAGCTCTTCGCCCTCCCCGTGGCGTACGCGCTGGACCTGGGCTCCGTCTCCGCCGCGCTGCAGCCGGAGGAGTCGCCGCGCGTCTACCGCCCGCGGACCGACTACGCCTGGCCGCTCTCCACCCAGGTGGCGTTCGAGCGCATCCACGACGTGTGGAGCGGGCGGCGGCACCGCACCTCCGCCGGGGTGGAGACGCCGGACGAGGTGGCCGCCGAGCTGCGCCGCACCGTCGCCGCCAAGCTGGCCGCGCTCGACTCGGTGGTGCGCGCCGTCCGCGAGCGCGTGGCGAAGCGCGCCGCCGAGCGGCTGCTGCTGGAGCCCGCGGAGCCGCCCTCCGGCGCCGGCGGCGAGCCGATCGCGGACCCCGTGCTGGAGACGCTGCGCGTCTTCGCCGAGCTGGAGGCGGCGGAGCAGTCGCTGGCCGTGCGCGGGCTGCACGCCCTCCCCACGCGCGACCGGGCGCGGCGCTTCGAGTGCATCAGCGGGATGGAGCGGGTGGAGACGCGGCCGAACGGGCACGCCGTCTTCGAGTTCGACCCCGAGTGCCGCGACGTCAAGTTCCGCCCGGGCGAGTTCGCGCTGGTGCTCACCAACGACGACGGCCGCACGCTGGTGGAGACGAACCGCCAGCCCTGGCTCCGCCGCAAGCTGATGGTGGAGCTGGTGGAGTACGATCTGACCGGCCCCAGGCCGCGGGTGGTGCTCGCCTCGGACTACGGCTTCGCGAAGATGGAGGCGGAGAAGCTGCTAGACCTGGAGCGCGTCTGCGTGCTGGACCGCGCCGAGGCGGACTTCAACACCCGCCGCGTGGTCTCCACCCTGCGGCACCTGGCGGCGGGGCACGGCGAGGCGGCCTTCGTGCGCGGGCTGCTGGACGGCGCCGTGCCGGCGGACTGGCCGGCGCCGCTGGACCCGGCCGGCGGGATCGAGGTGCTGGGGCGCGCCGCCGGAACGCTCGACCGGCCGGTGCTGAACGCCGAGCAGACAGAGGCGTGGCGGGCTGCCTTCGAGCAAGCCGTCTCCGTGGTCTGGGGTCCCCCGGGAACGGGGAAGACGTACCTCCTCGCGTGGACGCTCATCGGCCTGGCTGCCGCCGCGCGGCAGCAGGGGCGGCCGCTGCGCGTGCTGGTGAGCGCGGCCACGCACCGCGCCATCGCCAACGTGCTGGCGAGCCTCGCGCGGCAGGCGGCCGCCGCCGGCGTCGACTCGCCGCTGCGGCTGGTGAAGCTGGTGGGGCGGGGGAGCGAGGCGGACCGCGAGCTGGAGGGAGTCCCGGGCGTCGACCTGCTGGACGATCACCGGCTGCCGGGCGTCCTGGCACAGGCGGCGGAGACGGGGGAGCCGGTCGTGGTCGGCGCCACCGTGTGGTCGCTCTGGAAGCAGATGCTGGCGATGAACGGCGCGGCGGAAGACGTCGAGGCCGGCCCGGGCGACGGGGTGCCGATCCGCCCGCTCTTCGACGTGGTGGTGCTGGACGAGGCGTCGCAGATGAAGGTGCCGGACGCGCTGATCGCGCTGTCTTCGATCCGGCGCGGCGGGCGCGTGGTGCTCTGCGGCGACGACCGGCAGCTCGCCCCCATCGTGCGCGGCCGCTACGGCGACGACGGCGAGACGCTCTTCGGCTCGGCGTTCGCGCACTTCGCCGCGCGCTTCGGCCGGCTCTCGCTCTGGCAGAGCCGGCGGATGAGCCGCGCGCTGGTGGCCTACCCGCGCCGCACCTTCTATCCCGGCCTCTACTCGGCGGACCCGGAGCGGCGCATCCGGCTGGCGGGCGAGGTGGACCTGTCGGACCCGTTGGACGCGCTGCTGTGGGAGCTGTTCTTCCGCCCGGAAGACGCGGTGGTGCTCTGCACCTACGCGGGCTACCGGGCGTCGGCGCGCAACGCCTTCGAAGCGCGGCTCGCGGCGCGGCTGGCGACGCTGGCGCGCGGGGGGCTGTTGGATCCCGAGACGGGAGCGCCCTACGCGCCTGCTGCGTTCCGGGCGAAGGGGCTGGCGGTGATCTCGCCGCACCGCGCGCAGAACAGCGCCATCCTGGGCGAGCTGCTCTCCGCCGGCTGGCGGCACGACGAGCTGCCGGTGGTGGATACGGTGGAGCGGATGCAGGGGAACGAGCGGGAGATGATCGTGGTGTCGTACGCGGTGGCGGACGCGGAGTACGCGGAGGCCGAGGCGGAGTTCCTGCTGAGTCCCAACCGGTTCAACGTGTCGATCACGCGCCCGCGCTCCAAGCTGGTGGTGCTGATGAGCGAGGAGGTGCTGCGCGCCCTCCCGCGCGACGAGCGGGTGATGACGGAGTCGATGGCGATCAAGGGCTACCCCGGGCACTTCGCCTCGCCGCCGAGCGAGCTCGACCTCCCCGCGCCGGACGGCACTCCCGTGCGGGTGCGCGTCTACCGCCGGTGATCGATCGTGCGATGCTGCGGGAACAGCTCCAGCACGTGTACTGGATCGGGGGCGGGAGCGGCGCTGGCAAATCGACCATCGCTCGCCGCATCGCGGCGCGGCACGGTTTGCGTGTTTACGCGACCGACAACGTGATGGCCGATCACGCCCGCCGGAGCACGAACGAGGACTCGCCGCTACTGCACAGGTTCATGGCCATGGGCATGGACGAGCGATGGGTGAACCGACCCCCGAGCACGATGCTCAAGACGTTCCCCTGGTTTCAGGGTGAGGGCTTCGACCTGATCATCGAAGACCTCCGACGTCTCCCGCGTGAGCCGGGTGTCATCGTCGAGGGGTTCCGATTGTTGCCGCGCCTGGTCGAGCCTCTCCTCACCGTACCTGCCCATGCCGTCTGGCTCCTGCCGACGCCCGACTTCCGTCAGGCGGTGGTCCAGGGTCGAGGGGGAGCGGCCTCAGGTTTTCTGGCCAGGACGACCGATCCGGAAAGAGCCCTGCGCAACCTGCTCGAACGCGATCAGATGTTCACGGACACGCTCCGCGAGGAAGCGGCGCGCCTGGATCTGCCCGTCATCGATGTGGATGCCGCGATGACCGAGGACGATCTCGCCAGGCGAGTGACGGAAGTGTTCGGGCTCTGACCAGCGACGCACCGCGGCACTCCCCGTCCGGGTGCGCGTGTACCGGCGCTGAAGCGGGCGGAAAGCTGAGAGTCAGGCGGCGGACTCCTAGAACCCTGCTCAAACCTCGGCCATTCTCTTCAAAGGTGGCGTGTGTGGATCTCTCGGAACTGATGCCAAGGTTGGTGGTCGTAAAGCTCCGCGGGCATCCGAGCTTAGTTCTCCGTCCCCTCGCGCGGCAGGATATCCAATCGCTCGAAAAGAACCTGCGGCAACTTGCTAGTGATCCAAGGGAGTTGACGCGGGCAGTCCTTCAAGATCAACTCGCCGCAGAATCGGAAGCGTCTCAGCAGACGCTCTCTAAGCTCTCCAACGGCGTTCTGCGCCGGGTAGCATATGAATGGGCGGTTGCCCAGTTCAACTTGGCAACAAGTTTACCTAACGCGCCTCGCCGCGCCTTCGAGGTGTTCCGCGATGCGGTTCAGCGGAGAGTAAAAAAGCACCAGGCAAGCGAAGTAGCGATGAAAAAAGCTTCGGCCCCAATGTTAGGTTTCTCCATCCGCGGATTCGAAAGTTTCGTCCGTCGGTTTTCGGAGCTCTCAGAATTCGTGCGGACGCGCCAGAGCGCCGTTGAGGCTTTGTCGCAGATCGATGCCGTGCGGAGGATGACGAACATCTATCCGTCGCCGGCAATTCTCGACCTGCAAAAGTCGATCGAGCCTTTGCTTCGTCTTCAGCGGGAAACGCAAGCGTTTGCGGATGTGGTAAACCGCACGTCAGAGTTGATACCAACATACCTTAGGCTCCAGCCGTTCCATTCAGAGCGGATCTTCGCGGCGCTACCGGACATTTCACAGATAACGCCGACTTGGCTCCTTGACCTGGAACGAGCCTTCCAGGAGGCCGAAGCTGATGCAGAAGGGTCCGGGTTCGAATTCGCTCTAGGCTACGTCTCACACGCTAATTGGAGAGGGAGTGGGAAAATCGAGAAGCGGGTGCGCTCAGCCGCAATCACAAATCGCCTTCTGGGTCTAACACGATCCCATGACTTCGAGGAAGAACTGATGGAGACGGTGCGTGGCAGCGCGATTCTATCCTCGAGGGGAAAAATCGTTACAGCTGCCCTTCGAGCGCACGTGCGTCGCGAGTACGTAATGTCTATCCCTGTCCTGCTAGCCCAGGTAGAGGGGGTTTTCACGGATCTACTGGTACTGAAGAAAGAAGCGATTCGACGAAAGGGGAAGACTCTACCGCTGGTCTCCGGGCGCCCACGCACAAAGCAGCAAAAAGGAAAGACGGTACCTTCGCCTTACGCCGGAATGAAGGAGAAGATCGAACTGTCTCCGCTTAAGAACGATCCAGCTACGAGAGAGGTCGCCGGTTTTTTACTGGATGCTTTCGTCTCACAGCGGAACGCGATTCTTCACGGGGAGCGCGTTGACTACGGCCGGGCGAAGCTTTCGGTCCAAATGCTGATAAACCTTTATATCTTGAGTCAAGTCCTCAATGCTGCGGAGCGGGGTGAGTTTTGATATGGTGTACAGTTCGGGTGTACCGCACGCTTTCCGTAGACGTAGGTAGTTCTTGAGACGGAGCTCCGAAAAGCGCTCGAACGACGCGGGCGCATTGCACTCTCAGCGGGAAGGGGAAAGAGAAAACTGGGCACACGTTCGTCAATCTACCAACCACTTCGTCAGCAGGCGCCGGTCATGGTCCTGGTATCCGACCCGGTGATAGAGTTCCTTCGCCCGCGTGTTGATGTGGTCGACTTCCAGGTGAATCGCGTGAATGCCCTCGGCGCGGCAGACGTCCTCGACCCATCCCAGGCACGCCGTTCCAAGCCCGCCCCCGCGATGCGCCTCCCGCACGTAGAACTCGTCGACCAGGGCGTCGCGGCCGCGGAATTCGAAGCTGAAGCCGAACGTGAGCACGACGTAACCGACCACCGCATCGTCGGCGTGGATCAGGTAGATGCGGCCGAGCGCGGGGTTGTGCCATAGCTCGCGCAGGCCGGCCCTGGCGACCGATTCGCGGTAGGGCAGGTGCTCGATCGCGTAGAACTCCTGCATCAGCTCCAGGAGGAGCTCCTCATCGGATTCGCCGACGAGGGAGAAGTGCATGTTCATAGCCGGAGATCGTTGAACCGTCGGCGGCATTGGCCGGGCGCGATGAATCGCCGATGAATCGCGCCCCTACGCGGGCATGGATGCGTCGCCGCTGGTCCGGCGGAGTGTCCGGAGCGCAGCGAAGCGGCCTGGCAGTCCGCGCAGGCGGACTTTGCGTTGTTTTAGCCGCGATTTCCAATCGCTGGGCAGGGTGGCGGCACGATCGGTTTGGGACCGCGACACGGCAAGATCACGTCGTCACCAGTCGCCGATGGTGGCTTCGGCGTGCTGGCCGTAGATGGAGGCGTAGCGGAGCCGCAGCCGCAGCGCGTCCAGGAGCCTGTTGATGCGAATGGCGCCGCTGTCACCCTCGGCTTGGAGCCGCAGCAGCATGCTGTTGCGCTGCACGCCGAGCGCGACCCCGCTGTCGACCTCCGCCCATCCACGGATCTCCGCACCGTAGCGACGGATCAGCGGGGAGGCGTCGCCCCAGGTGGTGAACACGGTATCGCGCCCGGCTTCCGTGGGGAGGCCGATCTCCAGACCCTGCAGGATCGCCGGCCCCACGCCTTCGTTGCTCATCGCCAGCTCGCCCCGGATGAGGCCGGAGCTGTCGTAGTGCGAGCGCTGCAGCACCACGTAGGGGAGCACCGAGAGCCGGTTGTGCTTGCGGGTCTGCACGTTGTCCCAGAGGGCGATCGCCAGTGCCACCACCGCCGTGAAGGTGGCGGCCGCAGCCGTGACGGTGCTCCCCAGGTTGCCGCCGCCGCGCGGCCGGGATTCGCGCGGCGCGAGCGGCTGCTCATCTACGGGTTCGGGGATCTGCTCGCTGCTCACATGCCGCCTCGTAGCGCAGGGAATTCCTGATCGCCCATCTCCATCATCCTAAGTAGCCGAAAGCTGGGATGACGTGCAAGGGTGGGGCACGGGCGACGCATGCGTCGCACCCTACGGGCGGCTGCGGCTCTGGATGCGTCCGTCTGGAGTCCGCGAAGGCGGACTTCGTGCCGTTGTTGCCGCGAATTCATTCGCCCCCTACCTTCCGCCCCTCCCGGACCCCGCGAACCGCTGCCCTGAGACCGATGCACGCCCTGAAGTCCGTGGATCCCGAGATCCACCGCCTGCTGGTGGCCGAAGCCGACCGCCAGGAGAACCAGCTGGAGATGATCGCCTCCGAGAACTTCGTCTCGCGGGCGGTGCTCGAGGCCATGGGCTCGGTGCTCACCAACAAGTACGCCGAGGGCTACCCCGGCAAGCGCTACTACGGCGGCTGCGAGGTGGTGGACGAGGTGGAGCGCCTGGCGCAGGAGCGGCTGCTCCGCCTCTTCGGCGCCGACCACGCCAACGTGCAGCCCCACTCCGGCGCGCAGGCCAACATGGCCGTCTACTTCGCGCTGCTGGAGCCCGGCGACACCCTGCTGGGGATGAACCTGACGGAGGGCGGGCACCTGACGCACGGGTCGCC
>DASUNK010000532.1:0-6180 GCA_036277195.1 Longimicrobiaceae bacterium
GGAGATCCGCAGCGAGGAGATCGACGACATCCTCAGCGCCATGCCCGGCGGGCTGGTGCGCTGGGGGATCAGCGGCGTCTTCCTCACCCTCTGCGTGCTGCTCGGCATCGGCTGGTTCATCTCCTACCCCGACGTGGTGAAGGGGCGCATCGCCCTCACCACGCCCACGCCGCCGGTGCGGCTGGTGGCGCGCGGCGGCGGCGAGGTGGCGCGCGTCTTCGCCGGAGACGGGGCACGGGTGCGCGCGGGCGACCCGCTGGTGCTGCTCAAGAACCCCGCCGACTACGCCGACGTGCAGGCGCTGAAGGGCGTGCTCGAGCGGATGGAGCCCGCGCTGGCGGGCGCCGGGCCCGTCCCCGACCCGTCGTTCGGGCGGCCGCTGGCGCTGGGGAGCCTGCAGCCCGCCTTCTCGGCGCTGCAGCAGGCGTACTCCGACCACCGCCTGGCCTCGGACGACGGCTTCCACGCGCAGAAGCTGGCCGCGGCCCGCGCGCAGGTGGCGGACCTGGAGCGGCTGCGGGGACAGCTGCAGGCGCAGCAGGGGCTGGTGGAGGAGCAGCTGGCCCTGGCCGGCCGGGCGCGCGAGCGCACCCGGCAGATGGCGGCGCAGTCGCTGGTGCCGGCCACCGACGTCGAGCGCGCCGAGGAGGAGTACCTGCAGCGGCGCTACGCGGTGGAGAACGGGCGCACCGCCATCACCAACAACGAGATCCAGCTCGCCTCCCAGCGGGCGGCGCTCCTGGACCTGGAGCAGCGCCGCTCGGACGAGGGGCAGCGCGGGCTGGTGGCGCTGCGCAACGCGCACCACGCCCTGCGCGCCGCCGTCTCGGGGTGGGAGCAGGAGAACCTGCTGCGCGCCCCGGTGGACGGCACGGTCTCCTTCTTCCGCGAGCTGCGGGCGAACCAGTTCGTGGCCTCGGCCGAGGCGCTGGTGGCGGTGGTGCCCGCGGGCGGCGGGCTGGTGGGGCAGGTGAGCCTCTCCGGCACGGGCGCCGGGAAGGTGGAGGCGGGGCAGCGGGTGATCATCCGCCTCGACGGCTACCCCTACCGCGAGTACGGCACCCTCGAGGGGCGGGTGGAGCGCATCTCGCTCCTCGGCTTCCAGCCGGACGCGCGCACTCCCGAAGTGACCTACCAGGCCGAGGTGAGCCTGCCGCGCGGGCTGGTGACCAGCTACGACCGCTCGCTGGAGTTCCGCCAGGAGATGCGCGGCGAGGTGGACGTGGTGACCGAGGAGCTGCGGCTGCTGGAGCGCGTCTTCAACCAGTTCCGCTCGCTGCGGGCGGCGAGGTAGCCGCCCCTACGGCCGCGCGGCCGGGGGCGCGTACTCGATGCCGAAGTTGCGCAGGTAGTCCGCCAGCGGCGGGAGCCCCACCCGGGCGCGGCGGGCGTCGACGTTCGCCTCGTCCTCGATCGGCCAGAGCGTCAGCCGGCCGCTGGCGGGGTCGCCGCGCAGCTGGGTGCCGTAGAGCTGCATCTCGCCTCGCCGCATGCGCACGCGGTCCTCCAGCATGGCCAGCATGGCCGGGGCGAGCTCGCCTTGCTCGGCGGCCTCGCGCAGCAGCGGCAGGTAGCGCTCCTGCGTGGCCGGGTCCGCGTGCTGGAGCACCAGGAAGGCGGCGCGGCTCCCGTCCTCGCCCACCAGGCTGGCGCCGGGCCAGCCGTGCTCGGCGATGATCTCCTCCAGCCGCCGCAGGTTGGCGCGGTCGGTCTCGGCGCGCAGCCGCACGGTCTCCGGGTCGGTGGCCGGGCGTGCGCCCCCCGCGGCGGGGCCGCGGTGCCGCTGGTCCAGCTCTCCCATCCGCACCAGCTCCTGCTGCAGCTCCGGGTTCGCCGCCGCGCGGGGCGCCGCCGTCTGCGGCGGGACGCTCCCCGGGGGCGGCCCGCCCTCGCCCTGGCGCACCCGGAGCCCCCCGTGCGTCATCCCCGGCGCCGCGCCGCCGGAATGCACCCACTGCACCTGGAAGAGCGGCACCTCCACGAACTTCCCCTCGCGCGTCAGCAGCAGCCGCAGCGGCCGCTCGCCGTCCTCGAAGGCGAAGCGGGCGGAGACGCGCACGTGCTCGCCCTCCGCCGCCGCCGAGTCCACCGCGATGGCGCTCGCCACCCGCATGCCGCCGTCAACCACCTGCTGCAGCAGCTGCCGGGCGACCGGGCCGGCCACCTCGCCGGCGCGGTAGGAGTCGTCCAGGTAGGGGGCGAGGAGGGAGAAGTCCTTCGCCTGGAGGGCGCGCAAGAGGGCGTCGAGGGCCGGCTGCATGGTCTGGGTCCCCTGCTGCTGGGCCGGGAGCGGCGCCGCCGCGCAGGCGCCGCCGAGGATGAAGGCCGCGAGGAGGAGGAGGGCGGCCCGGCGCGTGCGGTCCATGGCGTGCTCCTTCCGGAAGTGCTTCTCTGGCGGGATACGGTTGCCCGCGCGCCCTGCGGCAAGGCCGTGAGCCAGCGCAGGCCGGGTCGCGTGGTGCGCGCGAGGTCTCTTTCGGTACGTGGGAAAAAGCTAGTGGCCGTGGGCGCCGGGATCAAGCGCTTCGCCCCCCGCATAATTCCCGTCCGATGCTGCAGACTCCTGCGCGTCACACCTCCCGTAACCCGTTGGGAGGAGTATCTTTACACATCCATCCCGAACATCCCTTTCCCCCCTTTCGGAGGAGCCATGCGCAAGCTCAAGCTCGAAGTGGAAGAACTGCGCGTCGAGTCGTTCCAGACGGCCGGCCACAGCGAGGACCGCGGCACCGTGCAGGGCAACCTGATGAACCGCGACGTGCACGACACCTTCTTCGACGACTACTGCCGGAACTATGAGACCGGGCTGTGCCCGGGGACCTGGGACTGCTACTACGGCACCGGCAACATCACCTGCATCTCGGCGACGGACTGCGTGCAGCAGACGCCCTGCAACGGCTGCCAGTAATCCCGGTCGGCGCCTCGGAAAAAGGAGCCCCGCCCGGTCTCGGGCGGGGCTCCGCGTTTTCTGGGGGCGCGTCCCTCACTCGCCGAAGCGGCGGCGCGCCTCCTCCAGCTGCTCGGGGCGGCCGATGTCGATCCAGGTGTAGTCGTCCACGCGGAAGGGGGAGACCACCTCGCCCTGGCCCGCCAGCCGCAGGTACGGGTCGAGGATGGAGAACGCGCCCTCCTCGGTGATGAGCCCGAAGATGCGCGGCGACACCACGTGCACCCCCGCGAAGGCCAGCTTGCGCACCGGGCCCACCGGCTCGCGCACGCGCAGGTCGATCCCCTCCTTCTCGTCGATGCGCCCCATCAGCCCCTCGCGGTCGAAGAGGAGGTAGCGCGAGGTCTCGCGCTCCATCACCGCCACGCTGGCCAGCGCGCCGCTCTGCGCGTGGATGTCGTACATCTCGTCCAGCGGCAGGTCGGTGAGGATGTCGGCGTTGTGGAGGAAGAAGGGAGCGTTCTTGCGGAAGAAGCGCTCGGCGGCGACGAGTCCCCCGCCGGTGTCGAGCGGCGCGTCGCCCACCTCGGGCGAGAAGCACACCTCCACCCCGAAGCCGTCGCGCGCGGCCACGAAGGCCTGGATCTGCGCGCCCAGGTGGTGGGTGTTGACGATGAGGCGGTTGGCGCCGGCCCGCACCAGCCGGCGCGCGGCCCGCTCCAGGATGGCGACGCCCCCCACCTCGAGGAGCGGCTTGGGAGTACGCTCCGTCAGCGGGCGGAGCCGGGTGCCCAGTCCCGCCGCCAGCAGCATCGCGTCCACGTTTTCCGTCCGGTCTCTAGTCCGCGGCGGTCTCCACCGGCTCGGGCGGGCGCGCCGGCCAGCGCCCTTCCTCGCGGTGCGCCAGCACCACGTTCACCGAGGGGAAGTGCTCCCGGAGGTGCCGCGCCAGCCGCTCGGCGAAGTACACCGAGCGGTGCTGCCCCCCCGTGCACCCGAAGTGCACGCTCAGCGAGGTGAAGCCCCGCATGAGGTACACGCCCACCTGCGCCTCCACCAGCGACTTCACGCTCTCCCAGAACCCTTCCACCTCGGGCTGCGCGTCCAGGAAGCTGCACACCGCCTCGTCCTGGCCGCAGAGCGACACGTACTCGGCGTAGCGCCCGGGGTTGTGGATGGCGCGGCAGTCGAAGACGAAGCCGCCCCCGTGCCCGCCGCTGTCGTCCGGATAGCCCTGCCGGTAGCTGAAGCTCCCCACGTACACGGTGAGCCCCGGCGCCGCCTTGGGCTGCGTCCTCCGCAGCGACGGCGTGCCGCAGATGCGCTCGAACACCGCGCGCAGCTCGGGGAGCTCCACCGGGACGAAGCCCGTCTCCAGGATCCGCTCCAGGTTGCGGATGGCCTGCGGCACGCTCTGCAGGAAGCGGGGCTTGCGCTCGTAGAAGCCGCGGTAGCCGTACGCCCCCATCGCCTGCATGATGCGCACGAGCACGTAGCCGCGGAAGTGCTGGCGGAAGCGCTCGCGGTCCACCTTCAGGTGCTCGGAGAGCGCGTCGAGGTAGTGGTCCAGCAGCTCCTCGCGCAGCGCCTCGGGGATGGCGGCCTTGGGGTCGTAGAGGAGCGAGGCCACGTCGTACTGCAGCGCCCCGCGGCGGCCGCCCTGGTAGTCGATGAACCAGGGCTCCCCGTCGCGCAGCATGATGTTGCGCGACTGGAAGTCGCGGTAGAGGAAGTGGCGGGTGTCCGCCCCCAGCAGGAAGGTGGCCAGGCGGCGGAAGTCCTTCTCCAGCCGCGCCTCGTTGAAGGAGATGTGGGCCAGCTTGAGGAAGTGGTACTTGAAGTAGTTCAGGTCCCAGAGGATGGACTGCCGGTCGAACGCGGCCCGGGGGTGGGCCAGCGAGTAGTCCACCACCTTCCCGCCCTCCACCTGGAAGCGGGGGAGGAGCTGCAGCACCTTCCGGTAGACGGGGACCACGGCGGCGGGGAAGTCGGCCGCCGGGTCGTCGCGGCGGGCGGTGGAGACGGCGTCGAAGAGGGTGGTCTCGCCGAGGTCTTCCTCGAGGTAGACGCCGGTCTTCTCGTCGTACTGGTAGACCTCGGGGACGGGGAGGCCGATGGAGCGGAACGCGCACGAGTAGGAGAGGAAGGCGCGGTTCTCGTCGCGGTCGGGTCCCACCACGGCCACGGCGGTCTCCAGGTCCTCGCCCACCAGGCGGTACATGGCGCGGCTGGAGCCGTCGCCCGCGATCTCCAGGATGGAGGCGGGCGGCTTGCCGAACTGCTGGCGGAAGAGACGGCGGAAGATCTGCTGCACGGGCGTCCTGCCAGGGATCGGAACCGGTTCGGAGTGCACAAGATAACGCCCCCGCCCCGGCACCGTCAGGGGCCGGCGTCCGGCCGCCCGCGCCGGGGCTTCAGCGTATCGCGCGCCTGGTGGCGGATGTGGAGGACGTGGACCCGCCGCTCGCGGATGGTGAAGAGCACGCGGTAGGATTCGTAGAGCAGCTGCCGGATCTCCGCCTTGAAGAAGCGGTTCTCGCGGGCGAGCCCGCAGCGCTGGGGCATCCGTCGGAGCGAGCCCAGCGCCTCCCGGAGCCCGTCCAACCAGCCGTCGGCGTAGCCGGGGGCGTGCTCCAGGTAGTACGCGTACGCCTCCTCGATGTCGGCGTCGGCCTGCCGTTCTACCTGGACGTCGTACGTCACCCGCCGAGCCGCGCCCCGGCGCGCACCCGCAGGGCGTCGAGCGCCTCGTCCAGGGGCCGGCCCTCGCCGCGCGCCATCGACTCCAGCCCGCGCTGGATGCCGATGACCGCCTCCGCCTGGTCCACCAGGTCGAGGAGGTCCTGGTAGGCTTCCGCGTCCTGCACGACCACCTCCGCCTTCCCGTTCACGGTCAGCACCGCCGGCCGGCCTGTCTCCTTGAGTCTCGCGATGTGCTCCCGAGTCTTCCGCTGGAACTCGGTGAGCGAGTAGATCTCGCGTGCGCTGAGCATGTCATTCCCTTCGGTTGCAGGAGATTCACTGCGAATAAACTGTCACCCGTCGTCACGTAGTGTCAAGCGTGCGCGAGGGGTGGCCGGTGCGTAGTTTGCGGCGTCGCGCGCGGCTCCCCTGCTCCCCCCGAACACCCGCGATCGTCCGAATGGCGAACCGACTGGCGCACGAGACCAGCCCGTACCTGCTCCAGCACGCCCACAACCCCGTGGACGGGTACCCCTGGGGCCCCGAGGCGCTGGAGCGCTCGCGCGCCGAGGACCGGCCGATCCTCCTCTCCGTGGGCTACTCGGCCTGCC
>DASUNK010000533.1:0-10938 GCA_036277195.1 Longimicrobiaceae bacterium
GGCGGCGTCCCGCGCCGCCAGGCTGGCGTCGAGGCGCTCGAGCGCCGCCGCCAGCGCGTCGGACCCGGTGGGGACGGTGGGAAGGATCCGGATCCGGGCGTCCATGATGGCCGCGGCCAGATCTCGCTCCCGGGCCACGTCGAGGGAGGTGATGCTGGCGGACGGAGCGTCGCCGGCCCGCACGGCTGCATCCGGCTCGGCCGGGGCCAGCGGCGCGTCGAGGCACGCCGCGAGGCCCAGGGGGAGCAGGATAAGGGCACGCTTCTGCATGATCGTTCCTCGGGAAAAGGGGAAAGTCGGGTTCACGGCTGCGCCTTCGTCTGGCCCGCCAGCAGCTCTTCCAGCCGGCGGAGCCTGGCCTCGAGCTGGGCGTTCTGTGCCTGCAGCGTCGCGTTCGCCCGCTCCAGCGTCTCGATGCGGGCGGCCTGCTGCGCGGTGCGCCGCTCCAGCGCCTGCGCGGCGGCCAGGTTGACGCCGTCGATGTCGATGGTGTTGATGAGCAGGTCGCTCTCGCCCAGTCCGAACGCCGTGTAGAAGTCCTGCGCCATGGGGCCCAGGTGGCGGATGGAGTGGTCCTGGCTGAGATAGTTCCAGGTGGTCATCGGCACGGAGCGCAGCCGGCGCAGCACGTCCTCGCCGTCGACGGCCAGGAAGTTCTCCTTGCGGTTGCGGTCCGAGACGCTGCTCCAGCTGCTGCCGCCGGCCGCGAGCTCCACCCCCGAGGTCAGGCCCTGGTTGGTGAAGACCTTGACGCCGCCGCAGCCGCGCATGATGACCTGGTTGTTGGCGGTGGGATACACCGAGTCCGACGAGAAGCCGGCGCAGCCGTCGCCCAGCACGATGGAGCCCTGGCGGTTGGCGGTGCGGGCGTTCTTGCCGATGGCCACCGAGAACTGGCCGCTGGCGCTGTTCTGCAGCCCGATGGCCACCCCGAAGTTGCCGTTGGCGATGCTGGGGCCGAGGACGATCGAGGCGAGCCCGCCCGCGATGGAGCTGGGCCCCAGCGCCAGCGCTTCGTCGTTGGTGGCCTGCGCGCCGGCGCCGATGGCGACCGCGTTCACCGCCGAGGCGGTGCCGTTGAAGGCGAAGGCGCGGTCGGCGCTGGCGACGCCGTTGTTCCCCAGCGCCACCGACTCCTGTCCACTGGCGGTGTTCCCGCTGCCCGTCGCGAACGAGTTGTTGCCGCTGGCCTTGTTGTTTTCGCCGAAGGCCGCCGAGCCGGTCCCCACGTTACCGGAGTCCCACTGGGTGCCATTGACGGAGCCGGCCCGGAACGCCCACTTCGCGGGATACCACATCGCGCGGACGCCGCCACCGGTCAGGGGGATGTTCCCGACGTTCGCCGTCCCCGGGGCGACGAAGCCGTTGTTGTTGGTCAGGTCGTAGGCGCCGGCCGCGTTGGTCGGGACCGCGCCGTCCTCGCCATCCTCCCCGTCTTCGCCGTCCTCGCCCGGGTCGCCCTTCTCACCCTTGCAGTCCGCCACGTTGACGGCCGAGTCGCCGTTCGCGTCCTCGGTGGCGACGTCGCCGGTCCCGTTGCCGTTCAGGTCCCAGCAGGCCTGGCCGTCCGCGCCGTCCGCCCCGGCGGGACCCTGCGGACCGGTCTCGCCCTGCGGACCCGCCGGACCCGTCTCGCCCTGGGGACCCTGGGGCCCGGTCTCACCCTGCGGACCTGCCGGACCCGTCTCGCCCTGGGGGCCCTGCGGACCCGCCGGACCCTGAGGGCCAGTCTCGCCCTGGGGACCCGCGGGACCCTGCGGGCCGGTCTCGCCCTGCGGACCTTGCGGGCCTGCCGGACCCTGTGGCCCGGTCTCGCCCTGAGGACCCGCGGGCCCCGCCGGACCCTGCGGCCCCGTCTCGCCCTGCGGGCCAGCCGGCCCCGCCGGGCCTTGCGGACCCGTCGCTCCCGCCGGTCCGGCCGGACCCTGCGGCCCCGTCTCGCCTTGCGGGCCAGCCGGCCCCGCCGGGCCTTGCGGACCCGTCGCACCCGCCGGTCCGGCGGGACCCTGCGGACCCGCGGGACCTACCGGACCCTGGGGACCCGGAGGACCCGCGACGCCCTGCGAGTTGAAGCTGAACTCGATGTGCTGGTGCGAATTGCAGCTCGTCTTCAGCCCCGGCTCCTTGATGCGGTAGACCGTTCCCGAGGCTGGGATGTAGCAGGCGTAGATGGTTCCGCTCGACGTCTGCGCGGCCGCGTCGGCCGCGAGGCCGGGGAGCGCGAGGAGAGGTGCCGCGAGGAGAGAGACCCACCAGCGGCGAGGCGAGGGCACGGGAGCTTGGTTCATACCGTCTCCGGAGCGTGAGGGGGGCACGTACCGGGACAGCCCCGTGAGGCTGTCCAGGGAAAAAGAAGGGTCGTACAGCGATGTGGGAGAGCGTCCGCCTCGGGGGGTGGGATGAGGGTCGAGGAGGAGCCTCGTTTTACGTCGTTTCCAACAAACGTGAGTTTTTAGCGATCCAGCGTTTCTGCCGCACTGCCCGACAGTCCGATCCTTTAAAGTCTTCGTACGGTGGCGATATAGGAGCGCTTATGGACGGGAAGGGTGAGGCCGCGGCTTCCGAGCCGCGGCCTCACGGTCCGTCAGGGCTTCGCCTGCGCAGCCAGCAGCGCTTCGATGCGCTCCAGCCGGGTCCGCAGGTCGGCGTTCGCCCTGGCCTGTGTCTCCAGCTCGGCCACGCGGGCCCGCAGCGCCGCGTTCTCGCTGCGCAGCTCGTCGGTGCGGCGGGTGAGCGCCTGCACCGCGGCCAGGTTCACGCCGTCCATGTCGATCGAGTTGATCAGCAACTCGCTCTCGCCCAGCCCGAACGCTGCGTATAGGTCCTGCGCCATCGCGCCCATGTGGCGGATGGAGCGGTCCTGGCTCTTGTAGTTCCAGGTGGTCACCGGCACCGTGCCCAGGCGCCGCAGGATCTCCTCGCCGTCCACCGTCAGGAAGTTCTCCTTGCGGTTGCGGTCCGAGACGGCGCTCCAGCTGCTGCCGCCCGACGCCAGCTCGACGCCTGCCACGGTGCCCCCGTCAGAACTGTTAATATCCTGCGTCGTAAAAATCTTTACGCCGCCGCAGCCGCGCATGATGACCTGGTTGTTGGCGGTCGGATACACCGAGTCCGAGGAGAAGCCGGCGCAGCCGTCGCCCAGCACGATGGAGCCCTGGCGGTTGGCCGTGCGCGCGTTCTTGCCGATGGCGACGGAGAAGTTGCCGCTCGCGCTGTTCTGCAGCCCGATCGCCACGCCGAAGCTCCCGTTGGCGATGCTGGGGCCGAGGACGATGGAGGCCAGTCCGCCGGCGATGGAGCTCGGCCCCATCGCCAGCGCGTCGTCGCTGGTGGCCTGCGCGCCGCTCCCGATGGCGACGGCGCCCACGCCCGAGGCGGTGCCGTTGAAGGCGAAGGCGCGGTCCGCGCTGGCGGTGCCGTTGTTGCCGAGCGCGACGGACTCGTCGCCGCTGGCGGTGGTGGCCAGGTTGGCCGCGAACGAGTAGTTGCCGCTCGCGCGGCTGTTCTGCCCGAACGCCACGGAGCCGTAGCCCAGGTTCGCGAGATCCCAGTACGTGCTTCCGAAGCTGCCGACGTTCCCCGCCCGGAAGGCGGCCTTGCCGCCGTACCACATCACACGCGTGCCGGCCCCCGTCACCGGCACGCCGCCGGCGCCCGGCGCGGCCTCGTTGCCGTTCCAGGTGCCGATTGCCGCCATGCCGCCGTCGTTGTTCACGCGGAACCTCATCGTCCCGCCGGTGGAGACGTAGAGCAGGCTGTCGGTGGTCTGGGCCGCGGCCAGCGAGACCGTGCCGGCGAGGAGCACGGCCGCCGCGAGGGCGGAGCGAAACGGGTTCTTCATCGCGGGTGTCCGAGTTCGGGTGGAACGGAGCATCGTCGTCGTCGCCGCCTCAAGGGACGGAGATGGTGAGCACGTTGCCGTTGGTGTCGAGCGTGCCGAGGACGGTGACTGCCCCGGTGGTCTTCGCGGCGCCCTGCAGGAAGGTGCTCCCGGTGACCCCCAGCCCGGCGAGGTTCCCCTTGAGGAGCGCGTTGGTGCCGCTCATGGTGGTGGTGCCGTTGCTGATGGTGCCCACCGCGTCGAGGTTGACGTTCACCTCCAGATCGTTCGTCCCCAGGTCCAGCGTGCTGCCGAAGCCCACGCGCAGGTACCCCACCTCCGCGTCGGCCGAGAGCACGGGCATGCTCCCGGTGAAGAGCGAGTCGCTGGGGACGGAGACCACGGCCGACGGGCCCGGGACCGCGCCGTCCGACCAGTTGCCGGCCGTCTGCCAGTCCGCATCCACGTCGCCCTGCCACACCGGGCCCAGCAGCGCCCCGTTCTCGTCCGCCTGCGCGGCCGAGACGTAGAGGGTGAAGCTGAAGGTGGAGACGGTGGCCTCCACGCTGAACTGCCAGGTCCTGGCGGTGGAGATCTCGTAGGGCGAGAGGATCTCGTTGTAGAGGAAGTAGGGCTGTCCTGCGGCGGTGAAGGTGCCGGTGCCGTCCTCGTTGGCCACGTCGAGGTTGCCGCTCCCGCCGGTGACGGTGGGGCCCGAGTGGAAGAACACCCGCACGCCGGTGACGGTGGTCCCGTCGTTGGTGCCGATGGCCTCCTGCACCAGGTTCTGCACGGTGAGATCGGCCTGGAAGATCTCCGTGCCGCTGTTGTAGCTGGCGTTGGAGCTGCTGACCTTCACGTAGACGTCCTGTCCGCCCATGATCAGGTCGGCGCTGACGCCGGCGGGCGTGCCGGGCGCCGCCACCGGCGCGCAGGCGAGGGTGCGCTCCGCCACGTTCGCATGGCACTGGATGAGCGCGAGCAGCGGCTCCACCGGCGGCGTGGGCGTGGGCAGGAGCGGGTCGCGGTCCGTGCAGGCCCCGACGGCCAGGAGACATGCGACAGCGGCGGCCCGGAAGGGCCGCGGATGGGCAGGCATGAGCAGGGGATCCTCCCGAGAGCGGCGCGGAGCGTCAGGACTGCGTCAGGCAGGTGTAGCAGACAAACCTATGCCGCGCCCCGCGCGCGTGCAAGGATTTCGATATTCTGACCCTTCGGAGTCGCAGGCGCCGCAAGGGGTTTGGTGGACGCGCGGGAGAAACCTATCTTGGAATCCGCGCCAGATCGGCGCCGCTCAATCGATCGGGGTGGGCGGGGATTCCAGGCGCCGGTAGACGTACACGCGGCTCACGGCGAAGCCGATGGGGGTGAGGGTGAGGGTGGCCTCGTCGTCCGACAGCTCGCCGGTGGCGTGGGGAGGCGGGGCGCAGCTCGCGGTGGCTTGGATGACGACGTCGTTGCACTCGTAGTTGAGGACGAGGTGTCCGTCCTCGAGGGTGTAGCCGAAGCTGCTCTCGGTGTGGAAGACCTCCGGCGGTCCGCCCGCGGGGGTGTGCCGCTGCACCGTGTGCTGCGCCCCGGTGCCGTCGACGTAGAGCCAGAGGGAATCGGCCACCACCTCGAGGACGCCGGTCGGGTCCTGGACGTAGACGGAGGGGACCGGGTCCGCGTTGATGGACTGCAGCACGAAGATGTGCGCCACGTCGGGCGGCGGGTCGGTGGGCGAGTTGCCGCACCGGGTGAGGGCCAGCGCGAGCACCAGCGCGGCAGCGGAAGCAAGGAGGCGTCGAAGCATTGGGAAGCACTCGCTCGGGAGGTGGCGTCCGGCCGGGAGCCGGTCCGGTCCAGGCAGAAAACGCCTGTAAGTGCATCGCCGTGACACCCTGCAGGTGCCGGGCCGCGCGGAGATGCGCCTGAAGCCCGGCCTTCGCGCCTCGCGCACGCTGCTGGCTGCGATCTTCGTGGTGGCCGGCGTGCTGCACTTCGCCATCCCGGGCGCGTACGAGCGCATCATGCCCCCGTACCTGCCGCTGCACCGCGCGCTGGTGCTGATGAGCGGCGCGCTGGAGATCGCCGGCGGCGTGGGGCTGCTGGTGGAGCGCACCCGGCGCGCGGCGGGCGTGGGACTGGCGGCGCTGCTGCTGGCGGTGTGGCCGGCCAACCTGCAGATGGTGCTCAACGCGCGCGCGGCCGGGGCGCCGGCGTGGTGGGAGGCGCTGCTGTGGGCGCGGCTCCCCGCGCAGCTGCTGCTGGTGGCGTGGGCGTGGCGCGTCTCCCGCCCCGCACGCGCCTGAGCGTGGAGCCCGCCGCCTGCCTCAACTGCGGCGCCGCGCTCGCCGGGGCGTACTGCGGCGCCTGCGGGCAGTCCGCCCGCACGGAGCGCCTGCGCTTTCCCCAGATGCTCCGCGACCTCACCCACGGCGTGCTCAGCGCCGATTCCAAGATCCTCCGCACCTTCGGCGCGCTGGCGCGGCGCCCCGGCCCCTTCATCCGCGAATACCTGCTGGGGCGCCGCGTGGAGTACGCCGGTCCGTTCGGGTACTACCTGCTGGTGATGGCCTTCAACGTGGCGCTCTCCGCCCTGCTGGCCGAGGCCGGCGCCGTCCCCGCGGAGCCCGACCCGGATTCGTTCTGGGAAGAGAACTTCGTGGCGCTGCAGCTGGGGCTCGCCTTCGCCGTGGTCATGCTGCCGCTGGCCGCGGTGCGCCGGCTCGTCTACCGCGCCGCCGGCTTCAGCGTGGCGGAGCACTTCGCCTTCCTCCTGTTCGTGCTGGCGCAGAGCCTCCTGGTGCTCCGGGTGGTGGACGTCGCCGTGCTGCTGATGGGCGGCTCGTTGGTGGGCGACCCCGAGGGACTGGTGTGGCTGGGCATCTTCGTGGTCTACCTGCTCTGGGCCGGACGCAGCCTGGTGCCCGAGACCTGGTGGAAGGCGCTGCTCAAGGTGCTGGGCGCCTGCGCCCTCATCTTCCTCGCCCTGGGGGTGGGGGGCGCGCTGGTGCAGTGGGCCCTCGGCAGCCGGTAGCGCCCGCGGGTGTCACGGAAGCGGCCGCTCGCGCGGTTCTCCACGGTGGCACGGAGGTTCCCGCCGCACCCGACCCTCACCGCACCCGCTCTTTCGCATGCGCCTGAACCCTCGTGCCGCGCTCGCTCTCGCCACCGGCCTCCTCGTCTCGGGAGGCTGCGATTCGGCGCTGGGCGTGGACCCGGCGGAGGTGGCCGGCACCTACGTGCTCGAGGCCGTGGCCGGCTCGCCTCTCCCCGCCGTGGTGATGGAGAACGAGGACTTCATGAGCACCGTGCTGGCGGACACCTTCCGCTTCTCCGGCGACGGGACGGGGCGCCAGTCCGTCCGCACCCGCCTGCGCCTCCACGCCACCGGCGTCACCGAGAACATCTCCTTCCAGCAGCAGACGTTCGGCTACCGCATCCGCGGCGCGCGGATCGAGATCACCTACGTCTGCGCGCCCAACGCGCTCTGCCTCCCCGGGCCGCACCTCATCGCCCGCCCCACCGCGGACGGGCTGCGGATCGAGGGGGAGCCGGGCGACTTCGACTACCGCCGCCTCGAGCCCTGACGCTCCCGGTGGGGCTGGCCCCGGCGCGCCCGGCGGCGTAGCATGGGGGCATGGCTGAATCGGAATCCACCGCGCTGGAGCACCTGGAGCACGCGGCCCGGCTGGTGTGGGACGCGGTGCAGCTCTTCGAGGAGGCGCAACGGGTGCTCTTCAAGGCGGGAGACCGCTACGTCGCCGAGGTGTGGGGCGACGGGGTGCGGAGCGTGCTCGAGGTGACCGAGCGGATGGCGGACCTCTCCGGCGACCTGACGGCGGCGCACATCGACATCGGCCGGCTGGCGCGGCGCGACCGGGCGCGCTAGCCGGCGCGCGGCTACTTCTCCTGCGGCACGAAGCGGCTGCGGCCGCGGGTGCCGCGCAGCCGCGCCAGGTCCAGCTCGGTGGAGGGGGTGGTGTCCACGTCCAGCGTCCGGCGCATGTAGGCCAGCGCGTGCCGCGTCTCGTCCGCCGGCGCGGAGGCGATGCAGTCGGACGGCACGTGCAGGTGGAAGTCCCGCATGTAGGCGTCGGCGGCGGTGAGGAGCACGCAGACGTCGCCGCTGACGCCGGTCAGGATCAGCCGGTCCGCCTTCAGGTACTCCAGCAGGGTGTCGAGCGTGGTGGCGAAGAACGCGGAGTGCTTCGGCTTCAGCACGAAGTAGTCGTCGCGGTCGGGCTGCAGCAGCTCCACCAGCCGCTGCCCGCGGACGCCGTCGTTGAGGCAGTGCTCGATCACCTGCCGGAAGTCCGAGCGCCAGCGGCCGAAGTTGTCGTTGGCGTAGATCACCGGGATCCCCGCCTCCTTCGCCCGCCGCTTGAGCGCGGCGATCCGCTCCGCCGCCGCCACGGCCGGCTGGTACAGCGCCTCTCCTCCCGGGAACTCCAGGTCGTTGATCATGTCGATCACCACGAGCGCCACCGGCGAGCTGTCCGGTGCGCTCCCGTGGAGGTCCTCGTTCTTTTCCGGCATGGTGTAATCCCTGATCGCTATCGCGAAGCTCACCCGGCTGTTTCGCCGCGCGGAGGGCCTCGCACCTTGCGTACCATCCCGCGTTCGCGAAAACTGGCGTTTCCGTTCCTCTTTCGATTCCCGATCCGCCGTGTAGCTTCTCCCTCGCTCACCTGCCGGCGCATCCGGCGCGCCGGCCCTTTCGGCTTTTTGCGAGGGAATCATCGGAATGGCGAACCACGGATTGATCGCTCCCCAGCTGGTGCTGCACAGCCGGATGCTCTACACGAGCTGGATCCCGGAAGACCCGGACGCCTGCGCGCGGCTGCTGCCCAAGGCGCTGAAGCCGGCGAAGAACCGCGCGGTCTACATGAACCAGTACGTGGTGGACTCGGCGGAGCAGACCACGGGCTTCGGCGCCTACTCGCTCACCTACCTGGGGGTGGACGTGGCGGGCCACGACGTCCCCAACAGCGCGACGCCGGGGCGCTTCTTCACTCACTACTTCAATTCGGCCGAGGGGATGCGCGAGTACGCGCGCGAGCGCGGGGTGCCGGCGGCGCCGGGGCGCACCACGCTGGAGCTGGAGGGCGGCACGCTGACCGCCACCACCTTCGTGGACGGCGCGCCGATCATCCGCAGCCGCGCGGAGGTGAGCAGCGACACCTTCGTGCTGGCGGGCCACCTGCGCTACATCACGGTGGTGCGCGACCGGCTGGTCAGCGGCTTCTATCCCTACATCGGCGACCTGGTGAGCCAGTTCCGGGTGACGTCGATCGAGTTCCTGGAGCCGAATCACCCGGTGTACGCGCTGCGCCCGGCGTCGCCGCTGGAGATCGTCCCCGCCGCCTCGTTCTTCGCCCCGCGCGACTCGTTCGTCTACCCGGGCGGGGAGGAGGACCTGGGGCCGGCCAAGGACTGAGGAAGTGCGAGAGTGCGAGAGTAGGAGTTTCCGGACGCACTTTCGCACTTTCGCACTTTCGCACCTTCGCACTGCAGTTCCTACTTCCCCCCATTTAGAAACGCGGCGATCTCGTCCCAGCGCCGCTCCGCGTCCTCCTCGCCGATGGCGAGGAGGCGCTTGCTGTAGTCGTCCTGGAACATGAGCAGGCTCAGCACGTCGGGGCTGGCCGTCTCGCGCGTGCCCAGCCCCCGCGTGAGCAGGCGGAAGCCGCGCGGCAGCCGCGGCTCGTACTCGCCCGCGATCACCGCCAGGTCGCGCGAGGGGCGCAGCACCAGCAGCTCCACGATGCGCAGCGGGTGGCGGCGCTCCGGCGGCAGCTTCGCCAGCACGGAGTTCACCAGCTGCATCCGCGCGGCGTCCTGGTCGATCAGGTCGAGGAAGATGGCGTTGTAGAGCACGCCCAGCACCTGCGCCGGGGGCGGATACCCCGCCACCACCGGCGTGTCCGCCTCCTGCAGGGTGCGCTCGTAGCGGGTGGAGATCGCCAGGATCTTGTGCGCGCCCAGGTGCAGTGCGGGCGAGAGCGGCGCCGTGAGCCGGATGCCCCCGTCGCCGTACCAGTGCGTGCCGATGCGCACCGCGGGGAAGAAGAGCGGGAGCGCAGCCGAGGCCATCACGTGCTCTACCCGGATGCGCGTGGGCACGCTGCGGCGCTGCGGGCGCTCCCAGGTCTCGATCTCGCGTCCCTGCACCCAGACCACCGACTGCCCCGTGGTGTAGCTGGTGGTGCCGAGCGCCAGCGCCTTCAGCGTGCCGTCGCGCAGGTTGGCCTCGACGCCCGTCAGCTCGCCGTCCACGGGGTGCAGCGCCTCGGTGAGCAGCTCCCAGAGCGGCGTGGTGTCCACCAGGCCGCGCACCCGCGTCTCGCGCGCCCCGGCCCCCGCCAGCTGCAGCCCCCACCGCCCCATGTTGCGCACCAGCGAGCGCGTGTCCACGCGGAAGATGCGGTCCGGCGTCAGCTCGTTCCACATCCCGGCCAGCTCCTCCGCCGCCTGCGCGAAGGTGCCGTGGTGGTTGGCGAGGTGCACCGCGTTGATGGCGCCCGCCGACACCCCGGCGATGATGGGGATGCGCAGCTCCGGGACGCGCTTCGCGATCCCCCGCAGCAGCCCCACCTGGTAGGCGCCGCGCGCGCCGCCGCCGGTGAGCACCAGCGCCAGCTCGCCGTAGTCGTGCGTGCCCTCCGCGGGCCTTGGGGCAGGGGCCTGCGCGTCCATGGGTGCGGGGGAGGAGGAGAGAGGCTGCGGAGCGCGCCCAATATGGCGGCGGGCGGAGATTTTCGCACCTCTGGCACGGAGTGCGCAGTAATGCGCCGCGGTGGGCCGTGCCCAACGGCCTCCCGCGGGCGCTCCGGCCGGGGCGCCGCGGCGCGGGGGGCGCTCACGCGTGGAGGAGCAATGGCGGACGTCCAGGTCAACCAGAGCCCGTCGGACGGCGGTGGCGGCGGCGGGGGGTCGTGGATTCTGGGGCTGGTGGTGCTCATCCTCGTCGCGCTGCTGCTGTGGTTCGTCTTCCTGCGCGGCGGCGGCGCGGCCGATGCGAACGACACCGACGTGGACATCAACGTCGAGACGCCGTCCACCGGTGGCGGGGGCGGTGGCGGCGGGAGCAGCGGGGGGACAGGCGGGGGCGGCGGCTGAGCCGCTCTCGT
>DASUNK010000534.1:0-3341 GCA_036277195.1 Longimicrobiaceae bacterium
GCTGCGCGGAGACCAACCGCCCGCGCCCCTGCTCGTCCTCCAGCACCAGCACGCCGTCGTCCGACAGCGGGTCGAAGCCGCCGTGTCCCACGAAGTGGAAGACGTGGTATCCCCCCGAGCGCAGCTTCCGCTGCAGCGCCGCCAGCGTGGGCCGCTCCAGCCGCTCCACGGTGATGCGCCCCTCCAGCCCCGCCAGCGACTGCGTGAGCAGCGCCCACTCGCGCTCCACCTCCAGCTGCGGGTGGTCGTGCGGGCTGCTGATCATGACCAGCACGCGGACGGGCGACTGGACCTCGGCCGGGCGGCCGGAGTCGGGCAGCTCCAGGTAGCGCACCACCGGCGTCTGCACCGAGAGCGAGAGGAACTGGTTCTGAGACCGATCGTAGAGGTACTCCCACGGCAGGGCGGCCAGCTCCGGCGCGTCGTTCAGCCGCAGCCGCACCCGCACGCCCGTCTTCCCCTCCTCGCGCGCCCGCGCCAGGCTGCCGCGCAGGCAGACGCGCACCTCGTCGTTGAACACCGCCTCGAAGAGCCGGCCGCCGACGGACTTCAGCGACTCCATCTCGGGCGAGTCGACCCGGCGGAACCCGGCGCGGGGCATGCCGATGCGGAGGCGGAAGTTCTCCAGCTCCAGGTCGCTGAACGGCGCCGCGAAGTCGCCGCGGGCCTCGCCGGCCGGCGAGCTCAGGACGTGCGCCTGGTAGCCGCCCTCTCTGGGCTCGATGGCCAGGTCGAAGGTCTCGTAGCGGATCTCGGAGGTTGCCATGGACGTCACGCGGGCTGCGGGGAGCCTGGACGTGCGGAACGACCCCGTCCCCACCCTGCATTGGCCACGCCGGTGTTCCCCGCGCGGCTCACCCGAACGCAAGTGCCCGTGGTTTCGAGAGATACGCCTTGCCGCGCGATCCCGTGGCGCAGGCGCGGCGCGCGTTCCGGGACAGGATTGTCCCAAACGATGGGTCAGGCCTGGGGCGGAGCGCGCAGCGCCCGCACCGCCTGCGCGCGCCGCGCGCCGTAGAGGAAGTAGACGGCGAACCCCAGCACCAGCCACACCACCAGCCGCACCCACGTCTCGCCCGGGAGCGCGGCCATCTGCACCAGGCACACCAGCGCGCCGATCGCCGGCACCCACGGCATCCCCGGCGTGCGGAAGGGGCGCGGCAGCTCCGGCCGCGTGCGCCGCAGGATCACCACTCCCACGCTCACCAGCACGAACGCCAGCAGCGTCCCCATGCTCACCAGCTGGCTGAGCACGCTGATCGGGAGCACCCCCGCCGCCACGGCCACCACCACGCCGGTGATGGCCGTGCTCAGGTGCGGGGTGCGCCAGCGCGGGTGCACCCGCCCGAACACGTCCGGGAGGAGGCCGTCGCGGCTCATCGAGAAGAAGATGCGCGTCTGCCCCAGCAGCGTCACCAGCATGGTGCTGAACAGGCCGAAGAGCGCGCTCACCTTGATCACCGGGCTCAGCCAGGTGAGCCCGGTGGCGTCGATCCCCACCGCCAGCGGGTCCGGCACGTTCAGCCGCGAATACGGCACGATGCCGATGAGCACCGTCGCCACGGCGATGTAGATGACGGTGCAGATCGCCAGCGAGCCCAGGATGCCGATCGGCAGGTCGCGCTGCGGGTTGCGGGCCTCCTGCGCGGCGGTGGACACCGCGTCGAACCCAACGTAGGCGAAGAACATGATGGCCGCGCCGCGCAGCACCCCGCTCCACCCGAACGAGCCGAACTCACCGGTGTTGGGGGGGATGAAGGGCGTCAGGTTCTCGCGGTTCACGTACGCCGCCCCGGCGGTGACGAAGACCACCAGCACGGCCACTTTGATGAAGACGAGTGCGGTGTTGGTGTTGGCGCTCTCGCGGATGCCGATGGCCAGCAGCCCGGCTACGGCCAGCACGATGAGCGCCGCCGGGAGGTTGAACACCCCCTGCACCACGGCGCCGTCCGCGGTGCGCAGCGCCACCTCGGGCGCGGCCGTCAGGCGGAGCGGGAGGTGGATCCCCAGGTCGGAGAGGAAGCTCACGAAGTAGCCGGACCATCCCACGGCCACGGTGGCCGAGCTGAGCGCGTACTCCAAGATCAGGTCCCACCCGATGATCCAGGCGAAGACCTCGCCGGCGGTGGCGTAGGCGTAGGTGTAGGCGCTCCCGGCCACCGGGATCATGGAGGCCAGCTCCGCGTAGCAGAGCCCCGCGAAGGCGCAGGCCAGGGCGGCGATGACCATGGAGAGGACCAGCCCGGGCCCGGCGTGCTGCGAGGCGGCGGTGCCGGTGAGCACGAAGATCCCCGTGCCGATGACCGAGCCGATGCCGAGGGTGGTGAGGTTCACCGGGCCGAGCGAGCGGCGGAGGGTGCCGCGCCCGGCCTCGGCCTGCAGCTCGGTGATGCTCTTGCGGGTGAGGAGGGACATGGCGCTCGCCGTCCGGGTGGGTGAGGTGGGATCACCCGAATGGTACCGGACGGCGGGGCGCCGGGTGTTTTCCCGGCGTACGGAGTTTGTAAGGAGTTGGCGAGGGGAGACGAGGCTCCGACCGTACGCGGACCATCCTCGCCCGTAGGGTGCCCGGGCGCTCACACCGCCAGCCGGTACCCCGCCTTCCAGACGGTGACGATGTGGCGCGGGGCGGCGGGGTCGTCCTCCAGCTTGCGGCGCAGCTGCGCCACGTGCATGTCCACCGTGCGGGTCATCACCGCCGCGCGGTGCCCCCACACCTCCGCCAGCAGCTCCAGCCGCCCCGCCACTCCCCCGCCCCGCCGCCAGAGCGCCAGCAGCAGGTCGAACTCCTTGGGGGTGAGCGTCACCGCCTGGCCGCGGCGGTGCACCGTGCGGGCGACCGGGTTCACCTCCACCGCGCCGAAGCGCACCAGCTGCGGCTCCGGCGCTCCCCCCGCCCGCGCCGGCCCCGCGCGGCGCAGTAGCGCCGCCACCCGCGCCAGCAGCTCCAGCAGCCCGAAGGGCTTGGTGACGTAGTCGTCCGCGCCCAGGCGGAAGCCCAGCACCTTGTCCGCCTCCTCGCCTCGCGCGGTCAGGATGAGCACGGGGACGGAGGCGCCCTCCTCGCGCAGCGCCTTCAGCACCCGGTAGCCGTCCAGCTCGGGGAGCATCAGGTCCAGGATGACCAGGTCGGGCGATTCCTCGCGGGCGCGGCGCAGCCCCTCGGCGCCGTCGGCGGCCACCACCACCCGGTGCCCCTCCAGCTCCAGGCTGGTGAGCAGCCCGTACGCCAGGTTGGCGTTGTCCTCCACCACCAGCACGCGGCTCATTGGTGCACCTTACCGGTCGAGGTCGTTAGGATGACCTCGTTCGCCTGGTTCCGGCGTCCGGGGAGGGAGAGC
>DASUNK010000535.1:0-6029 GCA_036277195.1 Longimicrobiaceae bacterium
GGCGGCCAGCTCGCCCACCCGCGCCGCGGCCCGCCCCAGCGGCACCGCCGCCCGCGCGAGACCCTCCGCGCGCAGGGTGCGCAGCCACCCGGCCAGCCGCGCGCGGTCGTCCGGCGAGAGCAGGCGCACCCACGGCGGAGCCAGCAGGGCGGCCGCGGAGAACGCGGCGTCGCGGAGGAAGGCACGGCGGGACTGCGGCATGGCTCGCTCAGAACATTTCGACCGATTGGACTCACACAGAGGACACGGAGGTCACGGAGATGTTCCTCCGCGTCCTCCGTGTCCTCTGTGTGATACCCCCTTCATGTCTCCTCGACGCTGCCGCGCTCGAGCACGGCGTTGAGCAGGTCGTCCACCAGGGCCAGGCGCTCGCGCTCGCGGCGCGTCTCCAGCAGCATCTGCTGCCACTCGGGGTCCACCCGGATGGCCTGCGCGATCTGGAACGCCGTCTCCGCCCGCGAATCGACCTCGGGAAACGACTCCTGGTACTTCACCACCTCTTCCAGCACCCGGTAGAAAAGCGCGATGGAGCGGCGCCGCCGGGGCACCATCCCACGCATGTCCTCCTTCTCGTCACCGTACGGGCCTGCCACCGCCTCGTAGTACGCGTGGCCCGACTCCACCCCGTCCTCCACCTCGAAGCGCTCGATCCCCCGGCAGAGGATGAGCGAGCGCCCGTCCGGCAGCGGCTGGAACTTGACGATCTCGGCCATGGTGCCGACGCCGCCCTGGTCCGTGCGGAAGGGGCCGTGGCGGTCGGGGTCGTGGTAGATGAGCCCGAAGCGGCCGTCGCCCTCCACGCAGTGCGCCACCATCTGCCGGTACCGCGGCTCGAACACGTGCAGCGGCATCGGCGCTCCGGGAAAGAGCACCATCGGCAGTGGGAAGAGGGGGAGCCGGCGCAAGGAAGATCCGGGGTGGCGCGGAGGTCGGTGCGGGGCGCGACGAGCGGTCTTGCCCCGGGTAACCTATCGCCCCCGGGCGAGTGCAACCAGCCACCCGCCGCAGCGGCGCGGGCGGGAAAGGTCCGTGTGGTGGCGCAGAGGTAGCGAGGGTGGGTGAAGGGGGGAGGGGGGAGATACTACTCGTACAGGTCGTCGACGGGCATGCGCCAGCCGGGGACGGCCGGCTCCGCCTCGGCCACTTCGCCGCGGCGGTACACGGTGGGGTTCTCCGGATCGGTGGCACGGTAGACACGCACCACGCCCTCGCGCAGTACGTCGACGTCCCAGACCACCTGCGTGCCCGCCGCGAAGTAGTCCGCGCGTTTGGCGGTAAGCCTCCGCTCCTCCGCTGGGCCGTACTCGCTTTCGTCGCGTACTTCCACGGCGAATATCGGCGCGACGCGCGGAAAGCCGGTTTTCCAGCGAGGACCAGTATACCACGAGGCGTCCGGACAGATGGCGGTCCGATGCGGCAGGTCTACGAGGTATGAGACTCTCGACATGAAAGCGCGCCCCGGACGGTCTGGCCGCTCATGGTCGCGGAGGCTCATCGCGACCTGTTCGGAGGCCCTGGCGGGCGCACATCCGGAAGGCCCGATCACGAGCAGCTGGCCGTCGACGATCTCCGCTTTCAGCTTGGTGAGGGCGAGATCAGCGATCGTAGCTGCCCGGTCGAGCGGGACGACCTTGATCTCCCCCGGTTCACCGGACCAATCATCCCGCCTGATTTCGTCCAGGAGATTAGACATCAGTCCGCCGCCTCGCGCTCCGGCTGGCGTCCGGCGTCGCGGGCTTCCTTCTCGCGCAGCGCCGCCCACACCCGCGGCGGCGAGAAGGGGAGCGCGTCCATCCGCACCCCCACCGCGTCGTAGATGGCGTTGGCGATGGCGGGGATCGACGGGTGCAGCGGACCCTCGCCCGCCTCCTTCGCCCCGTACGGTCCCTCGGGGTCGATCGACTCCACGATCAGCGAGCGCAGCTCCGGGGTGTCGACCGAGGTGGGGATGCGGTAGTCCAGCAGGCTGGGCGCGTTGTGCAGCCCCGCGCGCCCGTGGTCCGCGTCCTTGAAGACCTGCTCCTCCATCAGCGCCTCGGCGAAGCCCATGTACGCCGAGCCCTCCATCTGCCCCTCGACGATGGCCGGGTTGAGCGCCCGCCCGCAGTCGTGCGCCACCCAGATCGTCTTCACCTCCACGAAGCCGGTCTCGGGGTCCACCTCCACCTCGGCCACGTGCGCCGTGAACGAGTAGGCGGGGCTGGCGCCGATGGTGCCGCCGCGGTACTCGCCGTGCACGTCCTTGGGGGTGTTGTACCACCCGACCGCGCCCAGCGTCCCGAACTTCGCCTCGGCGAGCTGGAAGGCGTCGCGGATGGAGAGGTTGCGCCCCGTGTCCTGCGCGTCCATCGCCCGGCCGCCGGCCAGCAGCACCTGCCGCGGCGGGCACTCCCACTCGGCCGCCACCGCCTCCTGCACCATCGCCTTGAGCTTGCGCGCGGCGTCGACGCAGGCGTTGCCGAGCATGAAGGTGACGCGCGAGGAGTAGGCCCCCAGGTCGACGGGCGTCAGGTCCGTGTCCGAGGCCAGCACGCGCACGTAATCCAGCGGCACCCCCAGCTCCTCGCAGACGATGTAGGCGGGCATGGAGTCGGAGCCCTGCCCGATGTCCGAGGCGCCGCTGAAGACCGTCACCCGCCCCGAGCGGTCCACCTGCAGCTGCACGGCGGACTGCGGCATGGCGTTGGGGTAGATGGGATAGTTGGTGCCGGAGATGTAGCACGAGCCGGCCACGCCCACCCCGCGCCCCGGGCCCAGCCGGCGGAACTTGTGCCGCCACCCGCTGGCGCGCTCCACCGCGTCCAGGCACTGCAGGAAGCCGTTGGAGGTGACGCGCAGCTCGTTGATGGTGCGGCGGTAGCTCCCCATGAAGTTGCGCCGCCGCAGCTCGATCGGGTCCAGCCCCAGCCGCTCGGCCAGCTTGTCGAGGCTCACCTCGAAGGCGAAGCGCGGCTGCACGCTCCCGTGCCCGCGCTTGGGCCCGCAGCAGGGCTTGTTGGTGAAGACACGGGTGGAGTGGAAGCGGTACGCGGGGATCTCGTACGGCGCGGTGAGCAGCTGCCCGGAGTAGTAGGTGGTCACCAGCCCGAACGAGGAGTAGGCGCCGCCGTCCAGGAGCGTGCGGGCGTCCACGGCGGCCAGCTTCCCGTCGGCGGAGGCGCCCACGCGGTAGCGCATCTTGAAGGGATGGCGGCCGCGGTGGGCGTAGAACACCTCCTCGCGGGTGTAGAGCACCTTCACCGGGCGCCCCGTCTTCATGGCCAGCCGGGCCACGCAGAACTCCAGGTCGAACGGCTCGGACTTGCCGCCGAAGCCCCCACCCACCGGGGGCTGCACCACGCGCACGCGCGCCGGGTCCAGCTCCAGCACGCGGGCCAGCTCGCGGTGCAGGTAGTGCGGCACCTGGGTGGACGACCAGACAGTGAGGCGCCCCACCCCGGCGCCGCCCTCCTCCCAGAGCCCGATGGCGCAGTGGGGCTCGATGGGGGTGTGCGTGCTCCCCTCGAAGAAGTACTCGCCCTCCACCACCACGTCGGCCTGGCGCAGCCCGCCCTCCACGTCGCCGAACTCGAGCTCGACGATCTTGGAGATGTTGCCGTTGTGCCCCTCCTTCTTGGGGGCGTGGATGGCGACCTCGGGGTGGGCGAGCGCCTCCTCGGGGGTCAGCAGCGCGGGGAGGAGCTCGTACTCCACCCGGATGAGGTCGAGCGCGCGGTTGGCGGTGTCCTCGTCCGCGGCGGCCACGGCGGCCACCGCGTCGCCCACGTAGCGCACCCGCTCGGTGGCGAGCGCCTGCTCGTCGGGGGTCCAGACGATGATGCCGTACGGGGTGGGCATCTCCTCCCCGGTGACGGTGGCGTATACGCCGGGGAGGGCGTCGGCGGCGGAGGTGTCGATGGAGAGGATGCGCGCGTGGGGGTGCGGCGAGCGCAGGATCTTGGCGTGCAGCATCCCCGGGAGCGCGAGGTCGTCGGTGTAGCGGGCGCGGCCGGTGGACTTGGCGAGCCCGTCGACCTTGCGCATGCGCCGGCCGATGACGCTGAGCTCGGCGTTGTAGCCGTCCTCGCGCGGGTGCACGGGGACGCTGCCGCGCACCTGCGGGTGCTTCACCTCCTCCACCACCGGGACGCCGCTGCCGCCGTCCTCGGCGGGGGGCTCGCTCTGGCGCCCGGGGCGCCCGGCGTCCGACCCGGCGGGGGGTCCGCTCATCGCGCCACCTCCACGACCTCCTCCGGCACCACGCCCTCGCCGCGCAGGCGCGCGGCCGCCAGCTCCACCGCGTCCAGGATCTTGGTGTAGCCGGTGCAGCGGCACAGGTTCCCCGCCAGCGCCTCCTTCACCTCCTGGCGCGTGGGCCGCTGGTTGTGCTCCAGCAGCGCCGCCGCGCTCATCAGGATCCCCGGGGTGCAGAAGCCGCACTGCGCCGCGCCGCACACGTCGAAGGCGTCCTGCAGCGGGTGCGGCACCCCCACCGGCGTGCGCAGCCCCACCAGCCCCTCCACCGTGGTGACGTCGCGCCCCACCGCCTCGTACACGGGGGTGATGCAGGAGAGCGTGGGCACGCCGTCCAGCCACACCGTGCACGCCCCGCAGTCGCCCTTGTCGCACCCCTGCTTGGAGCCGGTGAGCCCGATGCCGTAGCGCAGCGTCTCCAGCAGCGTCCAGTGCGTGGGGACGCCGGCCTCGTACGGGTCGCCGTTGACGCGGAGCTTGACCAGGTCCTTCATCCGGGGCCGCAATCCAGGTGGAGCGCGCAGGTTCAGGGCAAGCTGAATCCTACCCGCTACTTACGCGGGTGTCAACGCGCCGCCCGTCCCCCGATTCCCGCGGTTCGTCCCTCCCCCGGCGCGGCACGGCACAGGGAGGTGTGCCGCGGCGGGCGGCGCGCCTACCTTCGAGCCGCACCCGCACCCAGGAGAGCGATGTTGACCGCGACCGGCGACGACCCGACCACGGTGGTGGTGGTCCCCTACGACGACCGGTTCCGCGCCCACTTCGAGACGCTCAACCGCGAGTGGATCGAGCGGCTCTTCACCATGGAGCCGCGCGACTGGGCGGCGCTGCGCGACCCGCGCGGCGCCTTCGTGGAGGGCGGCGGCGAGGTGCTCTTCGCGCTGGTGGGCGGCGAGGTCTGCGGCACCTGCGCCCTGCGCCGGATGGAGGAGGGGACCTTCGAGCTGTGCAAGCTGGCGGTGCGCCCCGACGCGCGCGGCCGCGGCCTGGGCGACCTGCTGCTGCGCGCCGCCGTCGACGCGGCGCGGGCGCGCGGCGGGCGCCGGGTGCGGCTCTTCGCCAGCACCGTGCTGGCCCCCGCGCTGGCGCTCTACCGCAAGCACGGCTTCGTCACCACCCGCGTGGGGCCCCACCCGGAGTACGCCCGCACCAACCTGGAGATGGTGCTGGAGCTGGCGCGGGCGCCCGTCCCGGAGCCCCGCTAGCGGTCCCCCTCGTCGCCGTGGCCGGGGCGCGCCCTGGTCTTGGCCTCGCGCCGCCGGTCCTGCGTCAGCGAGCGGCCCACGTCCGACTGGTCACTGGTGAAGCGCCCCTGGTCGTCGCGCCGCACGTAGCGCTTGTCGCCCGGGTTCGGCTCGATCATCTCCCGCCTGCGCGCCATCTCGTCAACCTCCCCTTCGGGTGAATCGGGACCACGTCCGCCCTCCGCAACGCAGGGCGTGTGCCGCCCGGTCTCTCAAAACAAATGGCGACAACCGGTTGACGGGGAGCGGGCCGGATGCGATACTCATCCGGTGACGGATCGAGCGTTCGTGCCAGCGCCCGCCGGCGGGACTCCCGCGGCTGGGCGCTCTCTTCGCGCGGTACTCCCGTTCGAACCTCCCGACAGACGCCCTGGATGATCGCCGGCATCGTGCTCGCCGCGGGCCGCTCGCGCCGGATGGGGCGGCCGAAGCCGTTCCTGCTCCTGGGGGGCGCCACCTTCCTGGAGCGGGCGGTGGCGGCGCTGCGCGGCGGCGGCTGCGGCGAGGTGGTGGTGGTGGCCGGGCCGGCGGCGGACCCGGCGGCGCGGCGCG
>DASUNK010000536.1:0-2257 GCA_036277195.1 Longimicrobiaceae bacterium
CTCCCCGACGGGCACCGGCCGCGCCCCGGTCCTTGCATCCTGACGGCGCGGACCCTCGCTGAAGGAAGGAGACCGCAGATGAGACGACGCTTCCGTTCCGCGCCGGCGCTGCCGGCACTGCTGCTGCTCGCCGCGTGCAACGCCGGGCTCCAGCGGCCGGAGATCGAGCTGGAGAGCGTGTCGCTGGGGAGCCTGGGGCTGCGCGGCGGCACCCTGCTGGTCAACGTGCGGGTGGAGAACCCCAACCGCTTCGAGCTGCGCGCCAACTCGGTGGACTACGCGCTGCACATCCGCGACACGGACGAGGACGCCGCCGCCGACAGCGCCTGGGTGGAGTTCGCGCGCGGCACCTACGACGAGCGCATCACCATCGGCGCGCGCGAGACGCGGGTGGTGAGCATCCCGGTGGAGTTCACCTTCTCCGGGCTGGGCGGCGCCGCGGGCGAGCTGCTGCGCATGGGCCGCTTCAACTACCGCGCGACGGGCACGGCCGACGTCTCCACCCCCTTCGGCTCGCGCGCGGTGCCCTTCCGCAAGACGGGGATCTTCACCATGTCCGGCGCCACCCGATGACGCTGCTCCGGCTCGACGGCGTCGGCCGGCAGTACGGCGACCGCTGGATCTTCCGCGGCGTGGGCTTCCACGCCGCGCGGGGCGACCGGTGGGGCGTCGTCGGCCGCAACGGCGTGGGGAAGACCACGCTCTTCCGGCTGATGGCCGGCGACGACGAGCCGACGGAGGGGACCGTCTGGCGGCATCCGGGGGTGCGCTTCACCCTCCTCCGGCAGAATCGGGGGGAGCGGAGCACCGCCACCGTGGCCGAGGCGGCGCTGGAGCCGTTCGCGGCGCTGCTGGCGATGGAGCGCCGCATCCACGCCGAGGCCGAGGCGCTGGCGCGCACCGGCCACGACACCCCCGAGGGGCGGCGGCTGCTCGCCTCGTACGACCGGCACCTGGAGGAGTTCCGGCGCCGCGGCGGCTACGCGGTGCACGCCCGCGCCGACGCCACCCTGGAGGGGCTGGGCTTCGCGCGCGAGAGCCGGGACCGGCCGGTGCACGCCCTCAGCGGCGGCGAGCTGGGACGGCTGCGCCTGGCGCAGGCGCTCCTCGACGAGCCCGACGTGCTCCTGCTGGACGAGCCCACCAACCACCTGGACCTGCGCTCCACCGAGTGGCTGGAGGCGTACCTGAAGGGCTACCCGGGGACGGTGTTCGTGGTCAGCCACGACCGCGTCTTCCTGGAGCGCATGGCGGACCACGTGCTGCACCTGGAGGAGGGCACCGCCTACGCCTACGCGGGCGGCTTCGAGAGCTTCCTGGAGCAGCGCGAGGAGCGGCGGGCGCTGCAGCAGAAGGAGCACGAGAAGCAGCAGGCGTTCATCGCGCGCACCGAGGACTTCATCCGCCGCAACCTGGCCGGGCAGAAGACGAAGCAGGCGAAGAGCCGGCGCACCCTGCTGGCGCGGCTGGAGCGCGTCGGCGCGGTGGGGCAGGAGCAGCGGGCGATGGGGCTGCGCTTCGGCGAGGCGCAGCGCAGCGGCGGGGTGGTGATGCGGGTGGACGGGGTGCAGGCCGCCTACGGCGAGCGCGTGCTCTTCGCCCCCTTCTCGGCCGAGGTGTCGCGCGGGGAGCGGATCGCCGTCATCGGGCCGAACGGCTGCGGCAAGTCCACCCTCATGCGGGTGCTGGCGGGAGTGGCGCCGCCGCTGCGCGGCTCCGTCACCCTGGGGACGGGGGTGCGCCCGGCGTACTACCGGCAGGACTTCACCCACCTCCGTGCCGACCGCACCGTCCGCGACGAGGTGGCCGAGGCCGCGCCCGGCCTGACGCTCCCCGACCTGCGCGCGCACCTGGGGCGCTTCCTCTTCAGCGGCGAGGAGCAGGAGGCGCGGGTGGGGAGCCTCTCGGGGGGCGAGCAGGCGCGGGTGGCGCTCGCCCGCATCACGCTGGAGCGCGCCAACCTCCTCCTGCTGGACGAGCCCACCAACCACCTGGATCTGGAGAGCCGGGAGGTGCTGGAGGAGGCGGTCGCGAACTATCCGGGGACGGTGATCCTCATCTCGCACGACCGCGCCTTCCTCTCGGCCACGGCCACGCGGGTGTGGGGGTTCGACGGCGAGCGCATCGACGACTACCCCGGCGGCTTCGACGACTGGCAGGAGTGGACGGGCCGCCGCGCCGCCGGGGCGGTGGAGTCGGCCGCCGCCGCGGCCAGGTCCGCCGCAGCTCCGCTGCCGCGGGCGGGCGCGGGGCTGTC
>DASUNK010000537.1:0-2693 GCA_036277195.1 Longimicrobiaceae bacterium
AAGGTAAGAGGAGTGTCCACTTCTGTCAAGGCCCTTCTTCACACTCAGCACGACGGGCCCGGGGGTCGAGTACCCCGGGCCCGTCGCAGGCGGCCTCTGGCCGGCGTGTGGGTCAGACGCCGGCGGGCTCGGCCTCGGGGAGCCAGGCCACGATCTCGCCGGCCATGGCGCTGGCGGCCACGGTGAACGGCGACGCCAGGTACAGCTGCCCCGGCCCGCTCCGCCCGGGGAAGTTGCGGTTGATCGCGCTCACGGTCACGTCCGTGGGCTTGCGCGACACCCCCGGCCCCGCGTTGATGCACGCCCCGCAGCTCGGCTCGATGAAGGTGGCCCCCACCGCCTCGAACACCCGGTCGTACCCCTGCTCCTGGCAGTAGCGGTAGACCTCCTGCGAGCCGCACTGGATGTAGAACTGCACGTGCTCCGGCTTGCGCTCGCCGCGCTCGGCGTACTCGCGCAGCACCCGGGCGTACATGTCCATGTCCTCCTTCTTCCCCGCCGTGCAGCTCCCCGCGTAGGCGATGTCGATCTTCACCGGCGCCGCCAGCTCGTCCACGTGCAGCCCGTTGCCCGGGTCGCCGGGGAGGGCGATCATCGGGCGCAGGGTGGAGGCGTCGATCTCGATCGTCATCACGTACTCGGCGCCCTCGTCCGAGTGCAGCCCCTCGCACAGGCGCTCGGCCCCGGCGCGGTCCATCCCCCGCTGCTCCACCAGGTACTCCACCGTCCGCGCGTCGGGCGCCACGATCCCGGTGAAGGCGCCCACCTCGGCCGCCATGTTGGTCATGGTGGCGCGCTCGTCCACCGAGAGCGCCTCCACCGCCGGGCCGGCGTACTCGATGATCTGCCCGATGGCGTGCCCGTCCTTGATGTACGGGTGCCGCAGGATCTCCAGCATGAAGTCCTTGGCCGAGACGTTCTCCGGCTTCTCGCCGCGCACCAGCACGCGGAAGCTGCGCGGCACCTCCACCCGCACGTCCCTGGTGATCCACGAGTTGAAGATGGCGGTGGTCCCCACCCCGAAGGCCACGCACCCCACCGCGCCCGCGTGCGGGGTGTGCGAGTCCGAGCCGATGATCACCTGCCCGGGGAGGGCGTAGCTCTCCAGGATCTTGGAGTGGCAGATGGCCTCGGAGCCGTGCTTGCCGTGCCCCAGCTCGCCGTAGAGACGCACCCCCTGCTTCTCGGCGAACTGCCGCTGCTTCACCTCCAGCTGGTTGGCCACGTCCAGCAGCCCGAGCTGCACCCGCTCGGGCGACATGGCGTCCTTGAGGAAGGTGAGGTGGTCGCGGAAGAAGAGGATCGACTCCGGCTCCAGCACCCGCTCGTCCTCGCCCACCAGCTGCTCGAAGAAGATGGCGGACATCGGGGTGACGTACTCGTGCGAGAAGCGGATGTCCGTCTGCACGAACCCCGCGTCGCCGGGCTGCACCCAGGGCACGCCGATCTCGCCGCGCGAGAGGTCCGTCACCCAGTGCCGGGCGAAGATCTTCTCGGCCAGCGTCATGGGGCGCGGCCCGCGCGAGCGGCGGCCCGCCGGGGCGCCCAGCGTGCCGGAGCCCACGTTCGAGGTGGAGGTGGCCACGAACTGCGCCGCCGCGCCGTCCATCCCCGTCTCCGACCCCGGCCCCGGCGGATCGTACTCGCCGCTGCCGCGGAGCATGCGCACCCCCTCGGCGTCCAAGTCCTCGGCCGTCTCGCCGGCGCCGTGGCAGGAGATCGGCGGGGTCTGCACCGCGCCCTGCAGCCGGGCCAGGTTGTAGTTGAAGAGCCCGCCGTGCTCGATGATGCCGCGGGTGATCTCGTCCGCCCCCTCGGTGAACTCGGCGAGGGCGATGGTGTCGCCGCGGCGGATGCGCTCCACCAGCCCGAAGTCGGTGGAGGTGAGCACGCCCAGGTTCTGGCAGTTCTCGCGGTAGATGCGCTCGATGTTCTCGGCGATCACCAGGCGGATGCCGGCCATCATCTCGGCGTAGGGGCTCTGCTCGCGCGAGGAGCCTTTACCCCGGCGCTTCCCCGAGACGGAGGCCACGAAGCCGCCCTGCTTCACGCTCCCCTGCTTGATGGGGAACTCGCTCCCGGCCTTGAGCCCCAGGTAGGGAAATTCGCCCAGCGTCTCGTCGAAGTAGTAGCAGATGTACGCCGGGGTGATCTCGTCGGTGGAGATGTTGTCGCGCAGCGCGGCGCGCACCTCGGGGGTGAGCTCCAGGTCCTCGCCCTCCAGCTGGCGGCGGACGAGCTCGGGGTCGTCCACCAGGAAGAGGACGCGCCCCTCCAGGCGCACCTCGGGGGGGAGCTTCTCGATCGTGCGCGACAGCAGGGATGCGATCATCGGGGCCAATGCGTGCGGTCCGCGGCGCGCGGACGGATCTCGGAGTCGGTGGCGAAGGTGCAAAGATGGGGCGCGGCGGCGGCCGCTGCAACCGGACGCGGCTCCTCAACCGCCGAGCCGCGCCCGCAGCCGCGCGATCCACCCGGGCGGCTCGGCCCCGTGCGCACGGTGCAGGTGCTCCACCTGGTCCAGGAGCCGGAGCATGGCCTCGCGGCGCTCCGCCTCGGGAAAGGCCTCCAGCAGGCGCCCCAGCACCTGCTCGCGCACGTCGTCGGGGACGTCCTCTTCGCCGGCTCCGTCCGTCATCGCTCCGCCTCGTGGCCCCGGTCCGCTCCCCCGCCCCCGCCGCCGGGCCTCCCGC
>DASUNK010000538.1:0-16693 GCA_036277195.1 Longimicrobiaceae bacterium
CCGGTCCCGCAGGCCCGCATCGCCGTGTGGAGCACGGCGGACTCCGTCCTGGTCACCGGCGGCGTCAGCGGCGCCGACGGCAGCTTCCGCATCGAGGGGCTCCGTCCCGGCCAGTACTACCTGCGCGTGAGCCACCTGGGGCACGCCACCGCCACCGTCCGCGGCGTGGCCATCACCCCCGCGGCGCCCCGCGCCACGGTGGAGGACGTGCGGCTGGCGGCCGGCGCCGTGGCGCTGGAGGGGATCACCGCCACCACCGAGCGCTCCACCGTCACCACCCAGCCGGACCGCTCCGTCTACAACGCCGCCAACCTCCCGGCCGCCACCGGCGGCAACGCCACCGACGTGCTCCGCAACGTCCCCGGCGTGGAGGTGGACGGCGACGGCAAGGTGAGCGTGCGCGGCAACGAGAACGTGGCCATCCAGATCAACGGCCGCCCGGCCCCGCTGCGCGGCGACGCCCTCACCAACTTCCTCAAGCAGCTCCCCGCCAGCATGGTGGAGCGGGTGGAGGTGGTGCCCAACCCCTCGGCCAAGTACGACCCGGACGGGATGGGCGGCATCCTCAACATCGTCCTCAAGCAGAACACCGAGCTGGGGCTCTCCGGCGGGCTCACCGTGGGCGCCGCCACCGGCGGGCGCTACAACGGCAACGGCAACCTGGGGTGGCAGCGCGGCGCGCTGACCCTCTTCGGCAGCTACGGGCTCTTCAGCGACCAGCGCGTGAACACGGGCTTCAACTTCCGCGAGACGCGCGACAGCGCCTCGACGGTGCTGGGGTACCTCAACCAGGACATCGACGGGCGGTTCGAGAACCTGTCGCACACCGTCAGCGCCAACGCGGACCTCAAGCTGGGGAGCGCCAACACCCTCTCCGGGGCGCTGATGTTCTCCACCCGCGACGGCAACATGAACAACACCAACGCGTTCAACGCGCTGGACCCGTCGCGCGTGTCGCTGGAGCAGTTCGACGAGCTGACCCGGGTGGGGATGGACAACACCACCACGGACCTGTCGCTCGCCTTCAAGCGGGTGATGCAGCCGCAGCGCCACGAGCTCTCGGCCGAGGTGCGGCTGAACCGCTCGGACGACGCCAACCTCAGCCGCTACACGCGCTTCCCCTACGAGGACGGCGTGCTCGACGACGCGCCGGTGCGCGTGCGCACCAACGACTTCGAGGCGGGCGTGCGCGACTTCTCCTTCCAGGTGGACTACACCCGCGCCCTCGGCTCCACGCTCAAGCTGGAGACGGGGTACAAGGGCACGCTGCGCCAGGTGGAGAACGACTTCGCCGAGTCGGTGGTGAACACCCCCGGCCCCTCGCCGGCGGACCTGGCCAACGCCTTCGTCTACGACCAGGACGTGCACGCCGTCTACGGCATCCTCTCGAACGCCTTCGGCAAGGTGAACCTGCAGGCCGGGCTGCGGGCGGAGCAGGCGAACACCTCGTTCGACCTGACCACCACCGGCGAGACCTTCGAGAACGACTACACCAGCTTCTTCCCCAGCGGCGCCGCCACCTGGCAGGTGGACGACCAGCGGCAGCTGCGGGCCAGCTACTCGCGGCGCATCCAGCGCCCGGACGTGCGGCTGCTCAACCCGTTCCCCTTCTCGGAGGACGAGTTCAACCGCTTCCAGGGCAACCCGCGGCTGAGCCCCGAGTACACCGACTCGTACGAGCTGGGGCTGCAGCAGTCGACCTCGTGGGGGTCGCTCAACCTCTCCCCCTTCTACCGGCGCACCACCGACGCCATCCGCCGGGTGAAGGAGGTGGAGGCGGGGAGCAACCTCTCGGTGGTGACCTTCGAGAACCTGGCCACCAGCGAGAGCTACGGGGCGGACTTCAACAGCACCCTGCGGCTGGGGCGCATCACCGGCTTCGGCGGGATGAGCGCCTACCGGGTGGTGACCGACGGGAGCAACCTGGACGAGGGGCTGGGGAGCGACGCGCTGGCCTGGACGGTGCGCGCGAGCCTCACCTACAAGCTCACGCCGGCCACCGAGGTGACCTGGTTCCAGTTCTACCGGGCGCCGATGGACGTGGAGCAGGGGCGGATCTCGGCCTTCTCCATGGCGAACTTCGCGCTCCGGCAGAAGTTCTGGGGCGACAAGGCCTCGCTGGCGGTGCGGGTGAGCGACCCGTTCGACCAGATGGGCTTCCGCTTCCGCACCGCGGACCTGCTGCACGCGCAGCAGAGCGAGCGGCGCTGGGGCGCGCGGGCGGCGTACCTGACCTTCAGCTACAACTTCGGCCAGGCGCCGCGCCTGCGGAACCGGCCGCCGCAGCAGCCGCAGCAGCAGGAGCCGCAGCCGGAGATCGGGATCAACTGAGGACCGAAGTCCTGAGTCCTGAGTCCTAAGTCCTGAGTACAAAACGCGAGGGCGGGCCGGGCGAAGATGCCCGGCCCGCCCTCGTATTTTCACCCTACAGCTGCGCCGCCTCGAAGGTGTTGCACTGGTTGGGATTGCCCGTGTCGAGCCCCCGGCGGAACCAGCGGGCCCGCTGCTCGGAGCTGCCGTGGGTGAACGATTCGGGGACCACGTGCCCCTGCGCCTGCTGCTGCAGCCGGTCGTCGCCGATGGCGGAGGCCGCGTTCAGCGCCTCCTCCACGTCGCCCGGCTCCAGGATGATGGCGCCGGACTGCACCGCGTTGTGGGCCCACACCCCCGCATAGCAGTCGGCCTGCAGCTCCTGCATCACCGAGAGCTGGTTGGCCTCCTCGCGCGAGCGCCCCTGGCTGGCCTGCTGCACCTGCTGCGACACGCCCGTCAGCGTCTGCACGTGGTGCCCCACCTCGTGCGCCACCACGTACGCCCGCGCGAAGTCGCCCGGCGCGCCGAAGCGCTCCTGCAGCTCGCGGAAGAAGCCGAGGTCGATGTACACCCGCTGGTCGAGCGGGCAGTAGAACGGCCCCACCTGCGCGCTGGCGGTGCCGCAGCCGGACTGCACCACGTTGGTGAAGAGCCGCAGCCGCGGCTCCTGGTAGTCCTGCCCCGCCTGGGTGAAGATGGCGTTCCAGGTGTCCTCGGTGGTGGCGAGCATCTGCCGCACCCACACCGCCTCGGGGTCGGTCGAGTCGGCGGGGGCGGCACCGCCGGGCGGCTCCGCCGTCCCGCCTCCCTGCAGCCCGCCCAGGTCCACCCCGAAGAGCCCGCCCAGGAGCAGGAGGAGAAGGCCCCCCAGGCCGCCGCCCACGGCCAGGCCGCCCATCCCCCGGCGGTCCTCCACGTTGCCGCTCTGCCTGCCGCTTCCGAAGCGCATCTCGCAGCTCCCGTCTCGGGTCTCCCGTGCGCGGCCCCGCGGCCGCCCTTCGCCCTCTCCTCCTCGCAAGGGAAGTGCTAGGAGACTCCGGGACCCTTCCGCCGCGGCGCGGAAGCCCTATCTTGTGAGACTGTATCAGCGCACATCCTGTCCACTGGCGCCACCGCGGGCGAAGCAGCGCGCGGGCGCCGCCCGTTACGTCCTCCGTATGCTCACCGTTTCCCGGAAGAGCCAGATGCTCGATCTCACGGCCGAGCTGTACGACGCCTTCGACACCGATCCCGCACCCGTGGCGGGGTTCCTCCAGTGGCTGGCCGCCGCGCACCGGCTGCCGCAGGCCCCGCGGGTGCTGGACGTGGGGTGCGGCACGGGGCGCCTGCTGGGGCCGCTCGCGGCGCTGGGGTGGCGGGTGACGGGGATGGAGCCGGACCCGCGCTACCGGGCGCGGGCGGCGCAGGCGGGGGAGCGCGCGGGCGCCGCGGTGCTCGCCGGCGGCTTCAACGACGTGGAGGGGGAGGGCGCCTTCGACCTGGTGGTGGCGGTCAACAGCTCCTTCGCCCACCTGCTGAGCGCCGAGGAGCGGGCCGACGCGCTCCGCCGCGTGCACCGGGCGCTGGCCCCGGGCGGGGTGCTCTTCCTGGACCTGCCGAACTTCCTCTGGATCCTCCGCAACTACCGGCCCCCCGAGGAGCAGGTGCGCACCGCGGGGCTGCGCGAGTTCCGGCTGCAGCGCCAGCACGACATCGACTTCCACGCGGCCACCTTCACCACCCACGAGCACTTCACCGTCACCGCGCCCGGGCAGCCGGCGGCGCGGGTGGAGAAGGAGCACCGCTACGCCATGACGGCGCTCCCGGACCTGCTGCACCTGGTGCGCGAGGCGGGGCTCCGCGAGCCGCGCACCTTCCGCGGCTACGCCTCGCGCGAGACCGAGCGGGTGAACGGGGCGCGGATGCTGGTCGCCGCCCGCCGGCCGGAGTAGCATGCCCGGCGCGTACGTCCCGCGCGGCCCCACCGGCGACTCCCCGCACGAGCCCGCCACCCGCCCCTGGGAGCTGGAGCTGCTCATCTCCGGGGCGGTGGTCTTCTCCCTCCTCCAGCTCCCCGGCGTGGTGGACCGCGGCTACGACCGGCTGGAGCCGCACCTGGCCGCCTCCGCGCGGATGGCGGCCTTCATGCTCTACTACTGCCTCAAGCTGGTCCTCTACACCCTCATCGCCACCTTCCTGCTGCACCTGGTGACGCGGGCGTACTGGGTGGGGCTGATCGGGCTGGAGTCGGTCTACCCGCACGGCATCCGCTGGGACCAGACCACCTACGGGCCGGTGATGTCGGAGGTGTACCGCGAGCGGATGAAGGGGCTGCAGCCGCAGATCGACCGGGCGGACCGCATCGGCAGCGTCCTCTTCTCCTACGCCTTCTCGATCGTGCTCCTGCTGCTGGTGTCCATCCCGATCGGCGCCCTCTACGCCGGCGTCGGCTTCGGCCTCTCACAGCTCTTCTTCGAGGGGAGGCACATGGGGCGCATCGTCTGGCTCCTCTTCGGCGTCACGATGCTGCTGCCGCTGCTGGTGTGGGGGGCGGACCGCGCCTTCGGCGCGCGGCTGGAGCCGGGCTCGGGCGGGCGCCGGCTGCTGCGCGCGCTCTCGCTGGTGACCTACTACGTGCAGGCGGTGCCGGTGTACGGCTCCACCATGAGCGTGCTCTTCAGCAACGTCAGCAAGAAGAAGATCTACCCGCTCTTCTACGCCTTCTTCTTCGGGCTGATCGCCTTCTTCATCGTGAAGGACCTGCTGGTGCGGCGCGACGTGCTGGCGATGGACAGCTACCGCTACCTCCCCGACGACGGCGGCGGGTGGGAGGTGGGGTACCGCTTCTACGAGAGCCAGCGGCCGCCGCGGGAGATGTTCCCCAACACCCCCTCCATCCAGTCCGACCTCATCCGCGACCCGTACGTGCGGCTCTTCGTCCCCTATTCGCCGCGGCGGCACAACGACGCGATCGCCCGCGCCTGCCCGGAGCTGCGGCCGCTGCAGCGGGGCGGGCTGCGGCTGGAGGGGATCGCCGGCCCCGCGGACTCGGCGGCCGCCGGCGCGGTGCTGGCGTGCTGGAAGCGGGTGCAGCCGGTGGAGCTGAACGGCCGCCCGGTGGAGGTGGACTTCCGCTTCTACACGCACCCGCGGAGCGGGCTGCGCGGCATGGTGGGCTACCTCCCCGTGGCGGGGCTGCCGCGCGGTGCCAACCTGCTCACGGTGGGCCAGGCGCCGCGGGCGGACGACACCCCGCGCCGCGCCGCGGAGCGGAAGCGCAACCCGTACGTCATCCGCTTCTGGCTCTGAGCCGGCGTTGTGCCGCTCCCCGTGCCGGGCGATTGAAATCGCGGCAACAACGGCGCGAAGTCCGCCTGCGCGGACTGCAAGGCCGCCCTCGACACGCTCCGGGCACTCCGGAGCGCACCCGACCGACCCTGCAGTCGGCGAAGGCCGACTTCGCGTAGTTGTTGCCCGCGGTTTCAACCGCTGGGTGGGGACCTGCTCTGACTCAGCCCTGCTTCGCCGGCTTCTTCTTCCCCGTCGTGCGGGGCTTCGCCTTCGCCTTCGCGGGTGCGGCGGCCCTGAGCGGCGGGATGTCCTTCGGCTGCACCCCCGCCTGCAGCAGCATCTGCCGGGTGATCGAGTCCTGCGGGATGCGCAGGTCCACCAGCGACAGCCCGCGCTGCGTCTTGGCGCGCGCCAGCGCCGCGTCCAGCTCGTCCAGCGTCTCCACCACCACGCCCCACCCGCCGCGGAAGACCTCGGTGAGCTTGGCGTAGTCCCACCCGTGCAGCAGGTCGAACGCCTCGGGCGGGTGCCGCTTCCCGCTGGAGTCGGGGACGAAGTAGTAGGGGTCCACGAAGGCCTGCTCGATCCCGTACAGCGCGTTGTTGAAGACGAACACCACCGCGTCGTGCCCCGCGCGCACGAGGTCGGAGACCGCCGGCGCGATCTCCTGGAAGCCCCCGTCGCCGCAGAAGACGACGGCGCGCCGTCCCGGGTCGGCGAAGCCCACCCCCAGCGCCGCCCCCGGCGTGAAGCCGATGGAGTTCCACGCCGCCTGCGCGATGAAGCCGCCCTCGCGGTTCACCGGCAGCTCCGCCGCCGAGTAGAGCACGATGCTGGTGTCCGCCAGCAGCACCATGGAGTCGTCCACCCACCCGCGGATCCGCTCGAAGAAGCGGTTGTACGTCACCGTCCCCGCCTCGCCCGGCCCCGAGGCGGAGGGCGTGGTGTCGATGCGGGCCAGCAGCGCGCGCGCCTTCTCGCCGGGGGTGGGGACGGCCTCCAGCGCCGGCGCGGCCCCCACCGGCGCCGTCCAGCGCGTCTCCTTCACCCGCTCCAGCAGCCGCGCCAGGAAGGCCGCCAGCGGCACGTCGGCGAAGGTCTTCCGCCCCACGCGGACGGCGTTGCCGTGCGCCAGCACCAGGTACGGGTAGCGCGCCTGCGCCCACACCGCGAAGTCGTCGGTGACGATCGGCCCCAGCCCCAGCACGCAGCCGGAGGTGTCGAAGAGCTCCATCACCGCGTCCACCGACGAGGCGCCGTCGAACACCCCCAGGAACCCCGGGGTGCTCTCGGGGAGGAGCCCCTTCCCGCAGAGGTCGCTGGCCCAGGGGAGCGCGGTGGTGCGCAGCAGGTCCAGCAGCGGCGCCTGCAGCCCGAAGCGGGCGATCTCCACCCCCGCCCACGCCACCGGGGTCGGCGCGCCGCGCAGCATCTCCAGCGTCCGCTCCACCGCGCGCTCCACCCGGCGCTGCGACTGCGGGAGCTTCCCGGGTGCCAGCGGGCCCGCGGGCGGGCGGCACGGCGCCGCCCAGGCGTTGGAGAAGAACTCCAGATAGGCGGGGCGCTTCCACGCCAGCGCCTCGCGCAGCGCGCGGTCGATCTGCCGCGGCGCGCGGCGGCCGGAGCGCACCACCTCGCGCGCCACCGTCACGTTCTTCACCGACTCCACGTCGGCCGTCAGCGTGCCGGTGGAGTGGTGGTAGAGGACGCCCTCGTGCCGCTCCACCCCCCGCTGGTCGAACGAGGGCGAGCCGATGATCAGGATCACCGGCACCTCCTCCACGTACGACCCCGCCAGCGCGTTCAGCACCCCGAAGGTGCCCACCCCGTAGGTGAGGCACATGGCGCCCGCGCCCTTCAGCCGCGCGTAGGCGTCGGCCGCGTAGCCCGCCACCCACTCGTTGGTGGTGGGCACGCGGGCGATCCGCTGCTGCGGGTCCTGGTCGATGGTGCTGAGGAAGGCGCCCGCGTAGTCGCCCGGGACCGCGAAGACGTGCTCGGCGCCGATCTCCTTGAGGCGGTCGATCAGGTAGTCCGACACGGTGTAGGTCGCGGCCATGTCAGTATCCCAGGTTGTAGTCCGACGGGAGCCAGCTCGGCGGGTCCATGCCGAAGTGGTCCTCCAGCATCCGCTCGGCGGTCTGCAGCGCGCCCTCCACCCACCCCTGGTTCATGGAGTAGGCGTCGCCGCAGACGAAGACGTCCTCGCCGGGGACGGGGTTGCGGATCTTCGGCATGATCTCCCAGAACCGGTACCCCGCCTTCCAGGCGTGCCACCCGGCGCCGAAGGGGTCGTCGGACCAGTCGTGGTAGGCCGCGGCGTACGGCCGGGGGACGAAGTCCAGCCCGTGCACCTCGCGCACCTGCGCCTGCGCCGCCTCCACCATCTGCCGGGTGATCTCGAAGCCGGTGGCCGGGTTGCCCTCGCCGCGCGGGACGAAGGGGTTGGGGCCCACCGGGAAGGGGTCGCCCTCCTCCAGCGCCTTCCAGAAGGGGACGCTCCCCAGGTCGTTGTAGCTCACCATCATCAGCGAGTTGTTGTTCTTCGGGTCGCCGCCGGGCTGCTCCCCCTCGGTCCCGAAGTAGAAGGTCTGCCGGAGGGGCATGTCGGTGATGGAGCGCCCCGCCTGCAAGTTCAGCACGCGCCACCAGGGGTAGGGGTAGGCCAGGAAGATCTTGAACGCCGCCTGGCTGATCACCGCCTCCACCATCGCCCGCACCTCGGGGTCGCGCGCGAACGGCTCCCAGTTCACCAGCTCCAGCGAGCGCCGCGGCATGGCCAGCACCACCTTGCGGGCGAGCACCTTGTGGGTGCAGGTGGCGCCCCGCTCGCGCCGGTCGCGCGCCTTCCCCAGCACCCCCGGCTCGGTCTCGGCGAAGAGGAGGGAGTACACCCCCTGCTCGTTGCGGCCGAACGAGTCCAGCCGGCGGTTCAGCCGCACCGTGCCGCCCGCGGCCTGGAAGGCGGACGCCAGCGCGCGCGGGAGCGCCTCGTAGCCGTCCACCAGCGTCAGGTACTTCACGTTCGGGCCGAACTCGAACACCGGGAGCGAGAGCACGGCGTTGGAGTTGGCCACGTTGGTGTAGTAGCCGCCCGCGTCGTCCATGAACTGGTAGGCCTCGCTGCTCAGCACCTCGTAGAGCAGGTTCCAGAAGCCGAGCTTGTACAGCTTCTCGCCGTTCAGCACCTCCACCTCGTTCCACTCGTCCTGCGTCAGCTGGTCGGCGTGGGGCACCAGCGAGTCCATCACGTAGCGCTGCAGCTGGTCCGGCGTCATCCCCTGCTCGGTGGGGTTCATCAGGTACGGCACCCGCGCCGGGTCGGTGAGCTGCGAGGCGCGCATCAGCCGGCGGCGCAGGTACATCAGGTTGTTGGAGCCGCCCGGGTCCTGGTCGGAGCCCATGGGGAAGGGGCGCGTCTCCAGCCCCAGCTCCCCGACGAGCTTGGCCACGAAGGTCTGCGTCTTGGGGATGAAGCGCATCCCGCCCAGCTCCGCGTTCACGTGCGGCATCCCCGGGAGCTGCGCCGAGTAGAGCCGCCCGCCGATGCGGTCGCCGTACTCGAAGAGCGCCACCTTGAGCGCGGGGTTCGCCTGCTTCAGGCGCCAGGCGCTGTAGGCGCCGCTCATCCCGCCGCCCACCACCGCCACGTCGATCGTCTCGGCGTCGGTCTCCTCGCGGGTGAAGGGGGTGAATGACTCGTGGATCAGGGGACGCGGCATCGGGGACTCTCCGGGTGGGAAGGGGGCGAAGGCGGGGGGTGGACTGCTACTCCCGGCGGGTGCAGACCGTGGGGGATCGTACCTTTCGCGCCCCCGGGTTGTCAATGCTCGTTGCGCCTGACGCGGCGGTCGCCGGCGGCGCGTGTTTGCGGAGCGGTGCGGGGGCGCTAGAATTCGGGCCAGAGGCCCGATGGGCAACCCGGAGAGGCATGGCCATGAAGCGCATCGACCCGCAGCCGGTCCCCGAGGAGAGCGGCTCTCTGGAGCCGCCGCGCCGGCGCCCCCGTAGAGGACAGCGCTGATCGTTGTGGAAGCCGTGCCCCGGCGTTATCTAGGGGGAGCGTGACGCGCTCCCCTTTTCCCCGCTCCCGTGGAGGGTTTCCCGCATGAAGAAGCTCGTCGTGGCGGCCGTGCTCGCGCTGGCGCTGGCCGGTCCCGCCTTCGCGCAGCCGGAGCGGTCCCCCAGCCACCTGCAGGCCGCCGGCGAGCTGGTGGACCTGCTCAAGCTGGAGCGGAGCATGATGGCGGGGATCGAGATGATGCTCCAGGCGCAGACCACCGCCAACCCCGAGATGGCGCAGTTCGAGGACGTGATGCGCGAGTTCATGGCGCGCTACCTGGCGTGGGAGCGCATCCGCCCGGAGTTCATGGCGCTGTACGCGGAGCTGTACACCGAGCCGGAGCTGCGGCAGATCATCACCTTCTACCGCAGTCCCATCGGGCAGAAGATGATCGACAACGAGCCGCAGATGATGCAGCGGGCGGGGGAGATCGGGGAGCGGAAGGTGGTGGAGAACATGCCCGAGCTGATGCGGATGCTCACCGAGCGCATGGCGCAGCAGCAGAACACCCGTCCGTAGCTCCATCCCATGCCCGACCAGCCCTTCCGCGAGAACGTGGTGGTGATCACCGGCGCCTCCGCCGGCATCGGGCGCGAGCTGGCGCTCCAGCTGGCGGAGCAGGGCGCCTGGCTCGCCCTGGCCGCGCGCGAGGCCGCGCCGCTCGAGGCGACCGCCGCCGACTGCCGCGACCGCGGCGCCCGCGCCATCGCCGTCCCCACCGACGTGGCCGACGAATCCCAGTGCCGGGCGCTGGTGGAGCGCACCGCCGCCGAGTACGGGCGCATCGACACGCTGGTGAACAACGCCGGCATCGGCATGTGGGCCCGCTTCGAGGACGTCACCGACCTGGCGCCCTTCGAGCGCATCATGCGGGTGAACTACCTGGGGAGCGTGTACTGCACCCATTACGCCCTGCCGCACCTCAAGCGGACGCGCGGCCGCATCGTGGGCATCTCCAGCCTCACCGGGAAGACGGGCGTTCCCACCCGTAGCGGCTACGCGGCCAGCAAGCACGCCATGACGGGGTTCTTCGACTCGCTCCGCATCGAGCTCGAGGACAGCGGCGTCAGCGTCACCATGGTGTACCCCGGCTTCGTGGCCACCGAGATCCGCGAGCGCGCGCTCGGGCCGGACGGCCAGCCGCTGGGGAAGGGGAACAGCCCCGTGCGCGAGCGCGAGGTGATGTCGGCGGAGGAGTGCGCCCGCCAGACCCTGCACGCGGCCGCCTGCCGCCGCCGCGAGCTGATCATGACCCTGCGCGGCAAGGTGGGATGGATGCTCAAGCTGGTGGCGCCCACCCTGGTGGACCGCATCGCCCGCAAGGCCATCGAGCAGGGGAAGTGAGCCTTCGACCCCAACGAAAGGGACGGGAGATGGCGGAGAAGCCGGAACGCGATGTGGACAAGGGGTACAGCCGGGCGCAGTTCATCGCCAAGCTGCGCCGCCTGGCGGACGCGCTGGAGGCGGGGAAGCCCTTCCCGATCCAGGTGGCGGGAGAGCGCCTCACCATCCCGGCCGACGCGCGGGTGAGCATCGAGCACGAGCGCTCCGGGGGCACGGACGAGGTGGAGTTCCAGCTCCGCTGGAGCCGCCGCGGCGCGCGGGCAACCCGGAGTGGACCGGCGGGGTCCAAACCGGTGTAAACACGTTATTTCCGCCCTCCGGAGCTGGACCGATGCACCGCACGCTGCTGCCGCTGCTGGCGCTGGCCTTCCTGGCCGGCGCCGCGCCCCAGGACCCCGAGACCTACGCCGGCCACTACACGGTGAGCTGGGAGGTGGTGTCGTTCCGTCCCTGCGGGAGCAGCGAGGCCTGGTGGGTGGCGGACGCGGGCGAGCTCGGCTCCCGCTACCGCGCCGTGCTCGGCGGGAGCGAGTTCGGCACCGTCTACGCCCGGGTGCGCGCCGAGGTGAGCGGGCGCGGGCGCTTCGGCCACATGGGCCAGTACACCCGCCTCCTCTCGGTGAAGGAGGTCCTCGAGGTCCGCGAGCGGGGCGACGGCGACTGCCGGGCGCGCGAAGCCACCGCGCGATGACGTCCCTCTAGATGGCGTCTCCGCGCCGCAACGCGCTCGCCGTGGCCGCCGTGCTCGCCCTGGCCGCGGCGCTGGCGATCGTCCCCGCCGCCCTGCGACGCGTCCAGCGCCCCTCCGACTTCTATCCCACCCTCGCGGATGCGCGTCGCACCGCCGACGCGGGCGCGCGCCTGCCGCCGCTGCTCCCGCCCTCCGCGCGGGAGATCCACGCCGAGACGGACCGCGCCACCCGCCGCACCTTCGTCCGCTTCGCCTACGACCCCGCCGACAGCACCGCCATGCAGGCCGGGCTGCGCCGCCTGCCGCCCGCCGAGGTGGAGCGGCTCCCCGTCCCGCGCGCCGGGTGGTCGCGGTGGTGGCGCCTGGCCCCGCAGACGCTCCGCGGCTCGCAGGGAGAACGGGTGCACGTCTACGAGGCGCCGCCGGAGCGAGGCGGCGGGTACCTGGTGCTCGACCCCCGCACCGGCACCGCCTACTTCTGGAGCCGCTGAGCGTGCCCGTCACCCCCGAGTACCGTGCCTTCGCCCTGGAGCAGCTCGGCCGCGTGGCGCCCGTCACCGCCCGCGGCATGTTCGGGGGGGTCGGCATCTACTCCGAGGGATTGTTCTTCGCCCTCCTCGACGACGACACGCTCTACCTCAAGGTGGACGACTCCAACCGGGGCGACTTCGAGGCCGCCGGCATGGGTCCCTTCCGCCCGTTCGGCGACGAGCAGCAGGCCATGCAGTACTACGAGCTCCCCGCCGACCTGCTGGAGGACCCCGACCGCCTCCGCCCCTGGGTGGAGAAGGCGCTGGCCGTGGCGGTGCGCAAGCGACGTAAGAAGTAGTCCATTTTCGCGTCCGACTCTCCCGCGTCGTGGGGACCCTCACCATCCCCGGTGCGCCACGGTGCGAACGAAACCGCTTCCACGACCGTCGTCCATTTCTGCGGCTCCTGGGTACTCCAGGACCCCTTATCTCCCCCGATCGTCCTCGAAATAGGTCAGAAGTGAACAAAGAGGACGGCGTCCGGAGCGCCGCTGATGGAGCCGGCCGCTTCGCCGGCGAGCGCGCCCGGACAACTCCGTCGGTTCTGGACAGGGGGATAAGTGCAACGGAGGGGAGGATTTAGCTGGATTCGGGCCGGTCGGCGCCCTCGCCGCGGACGCCGGTTTTTCGGAGTTCTGTCCACCCGGACCGCGTAAAGGACGCAACTCTCCTCTTGCGTTCCGGCGCACCATACCGTAACCTATCCAAAGTAAACCGGTGCAAACCGGACACTCCGCACAGAAAACGGATCACCCGGATCCGCAGGAGGCCTGCCGATGGCGCCGCCCAGGGAGGGCGCGTCCGTAGAGACGCTTCGCGAAGCGGCGCGCCAGCACGTGGACTCCACGTCGCTGCGCCAGGCCGCCCGCGACATCGGGATGAGCCCCACGGGGCTCCGCGGGTTCCTGGACGGGGCGGACCCGTACGGGAAGACCACGCGCAAGCTCACGCAGTGGTTCGTCAAGGAGCGCCAGGTCCGCAGCGACGAGCTGACGGCCGAGGCGGCCGGGGCGGCGCTCTCGCTGCTGGTGCAGCACTTCGCGCCGCGCTACCGCGAGGAGATCTCCGACGACCTGCTGGACGTGGTCGACCGCCGCGGCCGCGAGGTGCGCACGCCGCGCCCGGGGTGGCTGGTGGAGATGCGCAAGCAGCGGCGGAGCCGGAAGAACCGCTAGCCCGGCTGCACGCACGAGCAGGCGGCGCCGGCTCCTCACGGGGGGCCGGCGCCGCGCCGTCTTTTCTGCCGTTCCCGCCCCGTCTCGCGCAGCGTGCGCAGCACCTCGTTGAACGCCCGCGACGCGGCCTCGAAGGCGCCCGCGCTCCGCAGGGCGGTGGTGTCCGTATCCAGGAAGGAGCGGATGGCGCGGCGCAGCGAGCGGTCGGTGGAGTAGCCGCAGGCGTACGCCACGCTGGCGGCGGTGCGGCCGGGGTCGTCCAGCAGCGAGCACGCCAGCAGGATGCGCAGCCACGCCTGCACCTGGCGCGGCGGCGGGAGGTCCGCCCGCAGGCAGCGCTCGGTGACCGTCGGCGGCGACACGCGCAGCCGCCGCGCCAGCTCGCGGGCCCCGCCTCCCTCCACGGCCACCTCGGCCGCCGCCATCAGCAGCACCCGTCCCTCGCCCGAGACGTAGCGCGAGAGCGCGGTCTCCAGCCGGCGCTTGAACGGCCGGGCGTGCGCGTGCCGGAGCCGCGCGCGCACGGCCCGCGGCGTGGCGTCCGCCCCCAGCGCCACCACCTCCGAGACGCCCCACTCCAGCAGCACGGCCACGTCGGCCACCGTGTCCGGCCGGAAGGGAAGGACGGCCACCACCGGCACGGAGGGGAAGCGGCGCAGCAGCTCGCGGATGCGCGGGAACACGTCGCCCGGGCGCTCGCCGGCGTACGCCTCCACCACCACCAGCGTGGAGGGCGGCGCCCCGCGCAGCGCGGCGGAGAGCTCTTCCCACCGGAATCCCCAGCGCACGTCGAACCCCTTGCTGGCCGCCGCCAGGGAGGACGAGCCGGGGCCCAAGACCAGCAGGGGCCTGTACTTGGTGAGATTCATGGCTCCGGTGCGGCTCCTAGCGGGCGGTCATCTCCCGATGTGCTCCGGTTGACCCCCGGTGAAACTGGACGGACATTCCCGGGCGTGAACCCCACCCGTACCCGCCACTTACACGGAGCAGAGACCATGAAGAGCCTTCGCGTTCTGTCGTTCGCCACGGCCGTGCTGCTACTGGCCGCCTGCGGCACGGACGAGATCACCACCGCGCCGGCCGAGTCCGCCGCGCCGCGCTTCGGCACCAGCATGATGGGCTCCGGCGGCTATACCCAGCCGGACACGACCGACACGGAGGAGGGGAACAACCGGGGCACCAGCATGATGGGCTCAGGTCTCTGATTCGGTGCGGGCCAGGTGGGGTCGCGGATGGTCAGGGGCTGGTAGCGACCTCTGCTACCCACTGCGTGGTCTGGAGGGAATGGACGAGGCTCCGGGCGAGTAGATCGGCGGGTGTGACGCTCTTCGTCGAGGCGGCGCGCATGCACCAGGCCTCGGCGAACCGCTGGGAGCGCACCGCTTCGCGCAGGCTTTCGGCGCGGTGCACCACGTTGGCTTCACCACGGGCCTGCGCCACCACGATGGCGCGCTTCAGGGCTTCAGCCGCCCGATCCCACTCCCTCAGGTTCAAGGCTCCGAGGGCAAGCTCCACCAGGGCACACGCCAGGGTCGACTGGTTCTCCAGCTGGTCCTGGCGCGCCTGCGCTTCCGCCCACAGGCACTCGAACACGGAGCGCTCGCCCAGTGCGCCAGCCGCCCGTGCTGCATTGGCGATGACCCGGAACTGCAGCTCGGGCGCATCGAACGACTCCCGCAGGGCCGTGAAGATCGGCAGGGCCCGGCTGAAGTAGCCGTTGTTCATCCAGTAGTAAGCGACGTCGTGCGCCAGCGAAGGAATACGTGGATGCTGTGCCCCGTACGCCTCGAAAGCTTTCCAGGCGTACTCGTCCGCTTTGCGTGAATCGTTCGTCTCGGTAGTCACCACGAACAGCTCGTGCAGCGCCATGGCTTCGGGTTCGCGCAGGCGGGAGCGCCGCGCGAGGCGAACGGCCTGGGTGTGCAGGTTCTTCGCTTCGGGGAAGTTGCCGAGCTCGATGCTGAGATTCCCCAGCGCGATGAGGGCACGCACCTGTGCCTCTCCGTCGCCGGCGCGGATGGCGAGGCGCACCGCCCGACGCAGCCACATCTCCGCCTCGCGCGGCCTGCCGTGGACGCGCAGCAGCCTCCCCACCGTCCAGGCGTAGCGCGGGTGCTCGGGCCAGGAGAGCGCCGCCGCCTCCGCGAACACCAGCGCGGTGGCGGTGGCCCCGTTCGCCAGCGCCCACTCGGCCACGCACAGGCACCCCCACGCCACCCGCTCCGGCGCCGCGGCCGCGCCGCGCGCCAGCTCGCCCACCACCACCGCCAGCGGCAGGCGCAGCCCGGGGTCGAACTCCTCGGCCAGGAGCTGGAGCTCCCACGCCTCCATCGCCCCCGGCTCGAAGAGCCCGGCGCGCCCCTCCCCCGCCTCGCCCGTCCACAGCAGCAGCGAGCGCAGCACCTGCCAGGCGGTGAGCGCCACCTCGGGCGGCAGCTCGCGCACCACCTCCGCGCCCGTCACGCCCCCGCCCGGGATGGTCAGCGGCGAGGTGAAGTCGAACCGCGCAGGCTCGGGGTCCGGCAGGACGGATTCTCGCGCGTTCATCGGGCCTCCTCGGGGTGGGCGGGCGTTGGCTGGATTGGCTGACTTCGATGGACCGTTCCGGCCTATTCTAAGCGGCCCTCGCCGGACCGTCTACGGGGTGAGATGACCGCCCCCGATGCGCCACGAGTGGCCACTTTTGCCGCCCTTGTCCGCGGAACCCGCAACGGGTAGAATACTTCCACTTCGTCTACTTCGGCCACTCCCGCCGCGATGCGTCCCGAAGCCGCCGAGACCGACCCGGAGGACCGTCCGCCCACCTCGCTCGACCGGCTGCGCGAAAGCGTCGCCATCCGGGTGCGCGCCACGTCTTTGCGCGCCATGGCCCGCCAGGTGGGGATGAGCCCCACCGGGCTGGAGAAGTTCATCCAGGGCGGCACGCCGTACGCGGCGGGGCGCCGCAAGCTCTTCGAGTGGTGGGGGCGCGAGCGGGGGAAGGAGGGGCCGGCCGCGGCGCTGGCGGCGCTGGTGGGGGACCTGCCGGCGGAGCGGCGCGAGCCGGCGCTGCGGGCGCTGGTGGAGGCGCTGCGCGCACTCTACGAGGCGCAGGGCGGGTGCCCGCCCTGGCTGGAGGCGTTGGGTCGGAGGTGGGGGTCGGAGGGGGAGGCGCGAGAGGGCGAGTAGGGAGGGGGGTGCGGTCCGGATGCATCCGCCCTCGACCGGCCCCGGCGGTTGAAACCGCAGCAACAACGGCACGAAGTCGGCCTTCGCCGACTGCAGGGTGAGTCGGGTGCGCTCCGGCCGAGGGTGGGGCGTCTGAAGC
>DASUNK010000539.1:0-9709 GCA_036277195.1 Longimicrobiaceae bacterium
GCCGGCGAGGGCGAGGTGTTCGTGGCCGGCGGGGTGGAGAGCATGTCGCGCGCGCCCTGGGTCATGCTCAAGCCCACGGAAGGCTTCCCCCGCGGCATCCCCGAGATGGCGGATTCGCTCCTGGGGTGGCGCTTCGTCAACCCGAAGATGCCCAAGGAGTGGACCGTCCCGCTGGGTGAGACGGCGGAGATCGTCGCCGACGAGTTCGGCGTCTCGCGCGAGGACCAGGACGCCTTCGCCCTGGCGAGCCAGCAGCGCGCCGCGGCCGCCATCGCCGCCGGCTGGCTGAAGGGCGAGATCGTCCCCGTGGAGATCCCCCAGCGCAAGGGTCCGCCGCTGGTGGTGGACACGGACGAGCATCCGCGTCCGGACACCACCGCCGAGACGCTGGCGGCGCTCAAGCCCGCCTTCCGCAAGGACGGCACGGTCACGGCGGGGAACTCCTCGGGGCTGAACGACGGCGCCTCGGCGCTGCTGGTGACCTCGGACGAGGCGGCCGCGCGGCTGGGGCTGCGGCCGCTGGCCCGCATCGTCGCGAGCGACGTGGCCGGGGTGGAGCCGCACCGCATGGGGATCGGCCCCGTGCCGGCCACGCGCAAGACCCTGGCGCGCGCCGGGCTCACGGTGGGCGACCTCGGGCTGGTGGAGCTGAACGAGGCCTTCGCCGCGCAGTCCGTGGCCTGCATCCGCGAGCTGGGGATCGACCCCGCCATCGTGAACGTCTCCGGCGGGGCCGTGGCCGCGGGGCACCCGCTGGGCTCCTCGGGGGCGCGCATCCTCACCACGCTGGTGCACGAGATGGCGCGGCGGCAGGTGCGCTACGGGCTGGCCACCATGTGCATCGGCGTGGGCCAGGGGATCTCGATGATCGTGGAGCGGGCCGGGTAGCGCCGATGGCGGACGAGCCCACCGTGCTGCTCCGGGTGGAGGAGGGCGTCGCCTGGATCACGCTCAACCGGCCGGAGCGGCTGAACGCCTTCGCCGGCACCATGCGCGGCGACCTGCACGACGCCGTCGCCGAGGCCGCGGAGACCGGGGGCGTGCGCGTGCTGGTGATCACCGGCGCGGGGCGGGCGTTCTGCGCCGGGGCGGACCTGGAGGTCACGGCGGAGCTGGCCCGGCGCGGTGCGGCGGAGGAGTTCGCGGCGCTGGTGCTGGCGGGGGTGCGCGTGGTCGAGCGGCTGCGCGCCGTGCGGCAGCCGGTGATCGCCGCCGTCAACGGCGCCGCGGCGGGCGCGGGGGCCTCCCTGGCGCTGGCGTGCGACTTCCGCATCGCCTCGGACCGGGCCACCTTCGGCGTCGGCTTCAACCGCATCGGGCTGCACCCGGACTGGGGCGCTACCTACTTCCTCCCCCGGCTGGTGGGGCCGGGCCGCGCGGCGGAGCTGGTGCTCACCGCGCGCACGCTGGACGCGGCCGAGGCGGAGCGGCTGGGGATCTTCGAGCGCGTGGTGCCGGCTGCCGACTTCGACGCCGCGGTGCGGGCGCTGGCGGCGGAGCTGGCGGCCAAGCCGCCGCTGGCGCTGGAGCTGGCGAAGCGCACGCTGGCGGGAGCGCTCGACCGCTCGCTGGAGCAGGTGCTGCAGGCCGAGCGCGCGGCCCAGCTGCGCTGCTTCGCCTCGGCCGACGCGCGCGAGGGGATCGCCGCCTTCCTGGAGAAGCGCTCCCCCGTGTTCCGGGGGGAGTGACACCGCACCCTCGTGCCGGCCCCCTGCAACGCAAAGTCCGCCTTCGCGGACTGCGAGGCTGGTCCCGAACGCTCCGGACGCCGTAGGGGCGAGGCATGCCTCGCCCGCGGCTTCGCACGAAGGTGTCCGGACGGCCACGGAGGCGGCCCTGCAGTCGGCGCAGGCCGACTTCGCGCAGTTGTTGCCCGCGGTTTCAACCGCTGGGGATGGGAGATCGGGCAGGAGACCGCCGGCCGTTCCACAAAGCCCGCCGCGATCCCGGGTAAGCCAAAGTAGGAACGCCTCTTGCGAGCAGACCACCTCCCCGTTTGCGGTAGACACGCGATACATGGGAGGTGCACATGCGGAAGCCGATCTCGCCGGACCTGCACGGGGTAATCGACTACTCGTCGGTGCTGCTGACCGCCGCCGCGCCGAAGCTGTTCGGGCTCTCGGACCGGGCGGCGAAGACCTGCGCGGCCCTGGCCGGCGGGTACCTCGCCCTCTCGGCCCTCACCGACTACGACCTGAGCGTGCGGCGCCTGGTCCCCTTCCCCGTGCACGGCGCCATCGAGGGGGTGGAGGCGATGGCGCTGCCGTTCCTGCCGCGGCTCCTCGGCTTCGGGCGCGACCGGAACGCGCGGATCTTCCTCTGTGCCCTGGCGGCGATGGGGCTGCTCACCGCGGTGCTGACGGACTGGAAGGGGAACACGCGCCGGCTGAAGCAGGGCGAGACGCTCACGCAGGCGCTGAAGCCGGAGCGCAACGGCGCCCCGGCCAAGCGCACCCGCAAGGCCTCTCGCGCACCCAAGCTGGCCGAGGCCATGGCCTGAGCCTTTCCCGCCGGTCCACGGGTACGCGCCCCGGCGCCACGACGGCGCCGGGGCGCACGACGTCATCCTTCCCCCGATCCGCGATGGCTGGCCGATACGACGTGATCGTGGCCGGGCTCGGCGCCATGGGCAGTGCGTCCGCCTGTCACCTGGCCGCGCGCGGGCGCCGCGTGCTGGGGCTGGAGCGCTTCGTCCCGGGTCACGCGCTCGGCTCCTCGCACGGCGACAGCCGCATCATCCGCGAGCTGTACTTCGAGCACCCGCTCTACGTCCCCCTCGTCCAGCGCGCCTACGAGCTGTGGGAGGAGTTGGAGCGGAGCGCCGGCACGCCGCTGCTGCACGTCGGCGGCGGGCTGATGGTGGGGCCGCGCGAGGGGATGCTCGTCACCGGGACGCTGCGGAGCGCCAAGGAGCACGGCCTCCCCTGCGAGCTGCTGTCGCCGGCCGAGGTCCGTGCCCGCTTCCCCGCCTTCCGCATCGCGGATGACTACGTGGCCGTCCGCGACCCACGCGCCGGCTTCCTCCGCCCCGAAGTGTGCACCGGGGCGCACCTGGCGCTCGCCGCGCGGCACGGCGCCGAGCTCCGCTTCGAGGAGCCAATCCTGGCATGGGAGCCGGACGGCGCGGGCGTCCGCGTCCGCACGCCCGCAGGCACCTTCACCGCCGACCGGCTCCTGCTCACCGCCGGCGCCTGGACGCGCGGGCTGCTGCGGGACTTCGACCTCCCCCTGGCGGTCGAGCGGCAGGTGACCTTCTGGTTCGATCCACCCGCCGGCATCGGCGAGTACGAGCCCGGCCGCTCCCCGATCTACGCCTGGGAGCACACGCCCGGCTACATCGGCTACGGCTTCCCGCGGCTGGAGCGGGGCGTCAAGGCGGCGCTGATGCACCAGGGCGAGGTGGCCGCCCGCCCCGAAGAGGTGCGGCGGACGGTGAATGAGGACGAGGTAGAGCCGTTGCGGGCGGCGCTGCGCCAGGTGCTCCCCGGCGTGGCCGAGGCGCCGGTGCGCGCGAGCGCGGTGTGCCTCTTCACCAACACCCCCGACACCGACTTCGCCGTCGGCTTCCACCCCGGGCATCCGCAGGTGCTCGTCTCCACCCCCTGCTCCGGGCACGGCTTCAAGTTCGCGTCCGCCATCGGCGAGCTGCACGCGGACCTGCTGACGCACGGCCGCCCGCGCTTCGACCTCACCCCCTTCCGGCTCGACCGCTTCGCCGATTGACAACCCGCGGCGCTCCGGGTAGCGTTGAAGCCGGACGCTGAACCGAGGACGAATGCAATGATGACGGACATCCAGGTGGGCATCGCGATGTGGCGCCTCCGCGGCTCGGGCCGCGGAATCGCCTGCGGCGAGGCCGTGCCCGCGCCCCGGATGTCGTAGCAGCTTCCTGATCAGCTGATCCGCAACCGGCCGTGGACGCGCCTCGTGCGCGCCCACGGCCTTTCTGTTTCGTCCGCAGGCCGCGGCGCGTGTGCAGGCACGCGTCGCGGCCTTTCCCGTTTCCCAGGCATCGAGAATCCACCCATGACCACGACGATGGCCCTATGGCACCGAGAAAGAATCAGGCTCAGCCTGCAGGGAGCGAGAGCTGGGACCCGGTGGCGGACTGGTACGCCGGCTGGGTCGGCGCGGAGGGGAGCGAGCACCACCGCCGCCTCGCCATCCCCGCCCTGCTCGACCTGCTGCGCCCCATCCCCGGCGAGCACGTGCTGGACGTCGGCTGCGGGCCGGGCGTGCTGGCCCCGCACGTGGCCGCGGCGGGCGCCCGCTACACCGGCGTCGACGCCAGCCGCAAGCTGGTCGCCTTCGCACGGCGGCACCACGGCGCGCACGGACGCTTCCTGGTGGGCGACGCCACGCGCCTCCGCGCGCTGCCGGAGATTGCCGAGGGCGCCTTCGACACCGCGGTGTTCCTGCTGAGCATCCAGGACATCGACCCGCTGGAGGACGCGCTCGGCTCGGCGGCGTGGGCGCTGCGCCCCGGCGGGCGCGTGGTGCTGCTGATGACGCACCCGTGCTTCCGCGTCCCGCGCCAGAGCGGCTGGGGGTGGGATACGCAGCGCCGCCTGCGCTACCGGCGCGTCGACCGCTACCTCACCCGCATGGCCGTGCCGATGAAGGGCTACGGCCCCGGCCGGCGCGGCGTCACGCGCAGCTACCACCGGCCGCTGGGCGCGTACGTCAACGGCCTGGCCGCCTGCGGGCTGCTGGTGGACGGGGTGCACGAGATCCCGACGTACAGGACGCACCCGCCCGGTCCGCGCGCCCGGGCGGAGCGGGCGGCGAACCGCGAGATCCCGCTCTTCCTCGGCCTGCGCGCCGTGAAGCCGTAGCGGTTGCGCGTGTGAAGCCGAGGCCCGAAGTTGCCGCGGCCCAGGTGCTGATGCGTGGCACCTCGGCCGCGGCAGCACGCCCGCCGGTAGTCCGCGCAGGCGGACTTCGTGCCGTTGTTGCCGCGACTTCAGTCGCCCTTCGACCCCACTCCTACTTTGCCAGAGCCAGAGATCGGTGCCGTCGCCGTCATCGGCGCGGGCACCATGGGGCACGGCATCGCGCAGGTGTGCGCCATGGCCGGCTGCCGCGTCTCCATCTTCGACCCGCAGCCCGGCGCCGCCGAGCGCGGGGTGGAGAAGGTGCGCGAGAACCTGGACAAGGGGGTAGAGCGCGGGAAGGTGACGCCGGAGCAGCGCGGCATGGCCCTCGGCCAGCTCGGCCGCGCCGCCACCCTGCGCGACGCCGTGGCCGGGGCGGACCTGGTGATCGAGGCCGCCCCCGAGGCCATGGAGCTCAAGCGGCAGATCTTCACCGAGGTGGCCGGGGCGGCGCCGGGGCACGCCATCCTGGCCACCAATACCTCGTCGCTCAGCGTCTCGCGCATCGCCGAGGCGGCGGGGGCGCCGGAGCGGGTGATCGGGCTGCACTTCTTCAACCCCGTGCACCTGATGAAGCTGCTGGAAGTGGTGCGCGGGCAAGGCACGGCGCAGGAGACGGTCGACGCCTCGCTGGCCTTCGCGCGCCGCATCGGCAAGGAGCCGATCGTGGTCACCGACACCCCCGGCTTCGCCTCGTCGCGGCTGGGGGTGGTGCTGGGGCTGGAGGCCATGCGCATGGTGGAGCAGGGCGTGGCGAGCCCGCAGGACATCGACCGGGCCATGGAGCTGGGCTACAACCACCCGATGGGCCCGCTCCGGCTCACCGACGTGGTGGGGCTCGACGTGCGCCTGGGGATCGCCGAGTACCTGCACGCGGAGCTGGGGGGGGAGCAGTACCGCCCGCCCGAGCTGCTGCGGCGCATGGTGGCGGAGGGAAAGCTGGGGAAGAAGAGCGGCCAGGGCTTCTACGCGTGGGAGGGCTGAGACTCAGGTGCGACAGCTCCTGTCCGCGGTGGAAGACCTGGGGCTCGAACTTCAGGGGGAGGATTGACGATGACGGTGGACCCGCGGTACAGCCTCAACGTCTTCTGGAGCAGCGAGGACGATGCGTTCATCGCCACGTCTCCGGAGTTCCCACGGCTTTCAGGGTTCGGAAGCACCGTGGCGGAGGCGCTCCAGAGCATGGAAGAGGTCCTCGGCGAGGCGATTGCCACCTACCGGGAGGAAGGCTGGCCGTTGCCTGAACCCTACGATCACGCCCAGTTCAGCGGGAAGTTCCAGGTGCGCCTCTCCAGGAGCCAGCACGCGGAGCTCACCCGGCGCGCGGATGCCGAAGGGGTGTCGATGAACGCACTGGTGACCCAGTACGTCAGCGCGGGATTATCGCGTGCCGAAGCCACCAGCGTGCTCGCCTCGGCCGTGGAGGAGAGGATTGCCGCGTTGCTGGACAAGGCGGGAGAGCCGTTCCCGGTGAAAGGCATCCGACGCAGAGCCGCGAGCTGAGCAGTACGGCTTCTCAACCTTGGGAGGGGCAGTGACCGACGGCACGGCGTTCGAGACCATCCGCGTGGACCGCGAGGGCGCGGTCGCCATCCTCACCATCGACCGGCAGGAGAAGCGCAACGCCCTCAGCGGCCAGGTGCGCGCCGAGCTGATCGCCGCGCTCGACGCGCTCCGCGGCGACGACGGGGTGCGCGTGCTGGTGGTCACCGGCGCGGGCGAGAAGGCGTTCGTCGCCGGGGCCGACATCGGCGAGTTCGCCGGGCGCACCCCGCTGGAGCAGCGCGCCGCCATGACCGGGCGGCGGGTGTTCGACGAGATCGCCGCCTATCCGAAGCCCGTCATCGCCATGATCAACGGCTTCTGCCTGGGCGGCGGGTGCGAGCTGGCGCTGGCGTGCGACGTCCGCATCGCCGCCGACACGGCGAAGCTGGGGCAGCCGGAGATCAACCTGGGGATCATCCCGGGGGGCGGGGGGACGCAGCGCCTGCCGCGCGTGGTGGGGACGGGGCAGGCCATGCGGCTGGTGCTCTCGGGCGAGATCGTGGACGCCGCCGAGGCGCTGCGCATCGGGCTGGTGGACGTGGTGCACCCCGCCGCCGAGCTGCGCGAGCGGACGCTGGAATTCGCCCGGGCCATGGCGGCGAAGAGCCCGGTCGCCCTGCAGGCGGCGAAGAGCGCCGTGCGCGCCGCCGCCGAGATGCCGCTCGCCGCCGGGCTGGCCTACGAGACGGAGCTGTTCGTCACCTGCTTCGGCTCCGACGACAAGCGCGAGGGCGTGGCCGCCTTCCTGGAGAAGCGCACGCCTCGGTTCACCGGCCGGTAGCCAGACATGGGCACCATCCGCGCGGAGAGGACCAAGCTCAGGACGTGGGTGGCGGCGCTCTCCGCCGTCATCCTGGCCATCCTGCTGATGGTGCTCGGCAGCGCCGTCCGCCTCTCCTGGCTCTCCATCCTCCTGTACAACATCGGCAGCTTCCTCCTCGCCTCGGTCGTCATCGCCCTCATCTTCGAGTTCTGGCAGCTCAAGATCTTCCTGGAAGAGCTGTTCGAGGAGGCGAAGATCACCGACCAGGTGCGGCGCGCCCGCATCCTGGGCTTCTCCACCACCTTCCACGACGGCGTGGCCTGGGAGGAGCTGTTCGAGCGCAGCAGCCAGCTCGACATCCTCTTCGTGTACGGCTCCACCTGGCGGAACACGCACCAGCACCGGCTGGAAAAGCTGCTCGCGCGCCCCCGCTCGCGGCTGGGCGTGGTGCTCCCCGACCGCGAGAACACGGTGGTGCTGGCGGAGATGGCGGAGCGGTTCGGGCGCACGCCGGAGGACCTGCGGGCGCGCATCCAGGAGGCGGAGGAGTTCTTCCGGGGGCTGGCCGAGCGCCTCCCCGGCGAGGTGACCATCTACGCGCTGGGGCGGTCGCCCACCTTCACTTTCTACCGGTTCAACACCAAGGCGGTGTTCACCACCTACCGGCACTCGCCCGGCAAGGGGGGAATCATCACCATGGTGGTGGATCGGGAGGGGGAGTTCTACGAGTGGATCCGCGCCGAGTGGCACGGCATCACCCGCGAGGGGGTACGGAACGGGATGACCCGGGTCCTGTTCACGAAGCCGTCGTCCCCGCGCTGACCCGGCCGGCTCAGAAGCCCGTCTTGTCCGGGCCGGCGCCGCCGTCGTTCATTCCCATCGTCCCGCCGTCGCGCAGCGTCAGCTCGACCAGGCCGCCGTAGACCACCAGCTGCGGCGCGGAGTAGGGGAGCTTGCCCGTCGTGTTCGCTTCCTGCATCGAAGGGTCCTCCAGGTTTCGGGAGATCGTTCCGTTCCATCCGCATCGTCCGTACCGTCACGCCGCCAGCCAGAGCGAGAGGGAGAGGGGGCGCAGGTCCTCGGGAAGGCGGTGCTCGTCGCCGGGGGGTCCGGAGCCGCCGGCGGGGCGCGGCACCCGCGCGGGCACCACGAAGCGCTCCACCGCGGCGGAGAGCGCCAGCCCTCCCAGCCATCCCGGGCCGTCCTGCCGCAGCCGGACCAGCAGCGGGTCCGCCACCAGCGGCGTCTTGGGCCGCCGCACCACCTCGGGGGGGAGCCTGCCTCGCATCGCGATGCGCAGCAGTCCCTTGTCATTATACCACTGCGCGGGCGGAATGGACAGCAGGAATTCCACCACGCGCAGGTCGAGCAGCGGGTGGCGGAGCTGGAGCGGCACGCCGGTGACGCCGGGGTCGAACTGCTCCAGCAGCCGCGGGAACCCGGGGAAGGAGAGGCGGCAGTGCGCCTCGGGGCGGAGCGGGTGCGGCGGCCGGGGGGCGGCCTCCACCACCGCCAGCCGGTCGCGCAGCCCCGCGCGCCGGGCGAAGTCCGGCTCCAGCCACTCCGGCAGCGGCGGCGCGGCACCCAGCCGGCCGCTCCGGCGCCCGTGCAGGGTACGGAAGCCGGGGCGCGGCAGGCGGCGGTGCCAGCGGAGGTAGGCGAGCCCTTCCGCCAGCGCCCGCCCCACCCTCCCCGCCAGCAGCAGCCTCGCCAGGCGCGACTCCGACTCGCGGAGCACCAGGTCGCCGCCGTCGCCGGTGAGCGCCACGGGAGCATGGGCGAGGGCCCGGCGGTAGAGATCGGCCGTGGCGGCCAGCAGCGGGTGGTCGGAGGGCTCGGGGAGATACACCTCCCCGCTCTCCCATCCCTGGAACGGCCGGTACTCGTCCAGCCCCTGCAGCTCCCAGCCGATCCCCAGGTACCCGGCCGCGAGCTCCGCGAAGCGGGGCTCCGGGTCCGCCATCCGCCTCCGGTACCCCGCCGTGAAGGCCCGCAGCGCCGCCTCCGGCGCCGCCGACCGGGCGAGGGCCGCCACGGCGGTCGAGTCCCGCCCCCCGCTCAGCAGCACGGCCGCCCGGTGGCGTGGCAGGCGGTCGGCCACGGCGCGCCCCAGCACCTCCACGAACTCCTCCGCCAGCGCGCGGGCGCCTCCCGCGCGCGGCTCGGCCTCCACCGGGAGGCTCCACCAGCGCGCGGTGCGGACCCGTCCCCCCTCCACCACCAGCACGTGCGCGGGCGGGAGCGCCCGCACCTGCGCGAAGACGGTGGAGCCCAGCTCCAGGTTGCGCCCGAAGAGGAGGAAGTCGCCCACCGCCGCCTCGTCGAGCGCGCCCGAGACGCCCGGGTGCAGGCGGACGCAGGCGAGGGTGTTGGAGAAGACGAAGCTCCCCCCCGCCGCCGCGTGGTAGAGGAGCCGGGCGCCGAAATGGTCGCGGGCGCAGAAGAGCTTTCGCGCGGGCGCGTCCCACACGGCGAAGGCGAAGTCGCCCCGCAGCTGCGCCACGCACCCCTCGCCCCAGGCGCGGTA
>DASUNK010000540.1:0-3299 GCA_036277195.1 Longimicrobiaceae bacterium
CCGCGGGCGGAGGGGCCGCGCCGGCTCACCTGGAAGGAGAAGCAGGAGCTGGAGGGGATGGAGGCGGCCATCCTGGAGGCCGAGGCGCACCGCGAGGCGCTGGGCGGGCGGCTGGCCGACCCGGCGCTCTACGCCTCCGCCCCCGGCGAGGTGCAGCGGCTGAGCGCCGAGTTCCACGCGGCCGCCGCGCGGGTGGAGGCGCTCTACGCCCGCTGGGCCGAGCTGGAGGAAGCCGCCGGGGCGAAGTGAGATAGCTCAATGTACGGCAATGACTTATGGACCGGCGCGTATCACCTCCCGTATCACCCGTCGCAATGTGCAGACATTGATGCGGAAACTATGACCGTCCCGCGAAGAGGACATTCACGGCCTGTCACCGTAAGTTCCATCCCGGTCCGGAGATGGACATGCACCGCCTAAGTTGGCATTCTTCTTGACAGGAGAGCGTGCCGGGCACTATGCTATTGAGCCCAGCCCCGGAAACGCGCAACCTCACCTGCAGCACCTACGCCCGTCATGCCGGTACCCGCCATGCTCGCCGTGGCGGCGTCTCTCGTCCTGGCACCCGACGCCGCCGGATTCGCAGGGGCCGCGCGACCCCTCCCGCACCTCGCCGCCGCGCCCGCCCTCCCCGGGCCGGGCGGGGGCGTGCTCCCCTCGCACGACCTGGCCCCCGCCGCCTCGGTGGGGCTCAGCATGACCGCGCTCATCCGCGCCGAGGAGGCCGTCTCCGACGAGATCCGCCGCGGCTCCTTCCCCGGCGCCGCGCTGGCGGTGGGGCGGTGGCGGCACATCGTGCTGGAGGAGGGGCTGGGGCGCGTGGCCGAGAACGGCCCCCAGGTGGACCCGGACCGCACCGTCTACGACCTGGCCTCGCTCACCAAGGTGGTGGGGACCACCACGGCGGTGATGCTGCTGGTGGAGGACGGGGCCATGCGGCTGGACGACCTCGTCGCCTCCTATCTCCCCGAGTTCACCGGACCGGCCAAGGACCGCGTCACCATCCGGCACCTCCTCACCCACACCTCCGGCCTCCCGGACGGCATCAGCCTCCCCGCGGGGCTCACCCCCGAGGAGGGGCTGGTGCACGTGCTGCGCACCCCGCTGCGCCACCTGCCGGGGCTGAACGTGGAGTACTCGGACCTGGGCTTCATCGTGCTCTACGCGGCGGCCGAGCGCGCCGCGGGCGAGCCGCTCTACCGGCTGCTTGACCGGCGCGTCTTCGGGCCGCTGGCCATGCACTCCACCAGCTACGCCTTCGGCGAGGGGTGCTTCCGCTGCGCCTCCACCTCGCGCGCGCACGGCGAGGGGTACCGCGGCAAGGTGCACGACCCGCTCTCGCGCCGCCTCGGCGGGATCGCGGGGAACGCGGGGCTCTTCTCCACCGTGCACGACCTGGCCCGCTTCGCGGCCATGCTCGCCAACGGGGGAGAACTGGAGGGAGCGCGGGTGCTGCGCGAGTCCACCATCCGCGCCTTCACCCGCCAGCAGCCCGGCTCCGGCACCCGCGCGCTGGGGTGGGACACGCCGGGGCGCCCCGGCACCGGCGCGGCGGGCGAGCGCGTGTCGCCGCGCTCCTTCGGCCACACCGGCTTCACCGGCACCTCGATCTGGGTCGACCCGGACCGGGGGACCTGGGTGGTGCTGCTGGCCAACCGCACCTACGAGGAGAAGCCGAGCAACCCGATGCAGTCGCTCCGCCGCACGGTGAACAACCGCGTGGTGGAGGCGCTCGACGCCGGGCCGCGCAGCGTGGCCTCGGGAGGGAATTAGGACGCCGAAGGGATGGAAAGAGAGGAGGCCCGCCACCCGGCGGGCCTCTCGCTTTTTACGGCCGCCGCCCGCTGCGGGCGGCCTGCGCCGCGGTGGGGTCGGTCACGTCGCCGCGGGCCTGCTGCGCCGCCTTCTCGCGCGCCTCGCGGATCCCCTGCCGCTCGAAGAGGTCCACCGCCGCCAGCACCTCGGGCGGCGGGGTGTAGTCCGCCTTCCGCCGCGACTGCGCGGTGGCCTCCAGCCCGGCCAGCACCGGCTCGTAGCGCGAGCCCGGCTCCCACAGCACCCAGTCGTCGAACCCCACGTCGTACACCCCCTGCTTCTGCTGCCGCAGCTGCTCCGGCCCGTAGTGCTGGTGGTTGCGCCCCAGCCACTTGGCGTCGAACGCCTGCAGCCACACGATCACCCGCGCCGGGTTCAGCCCCGCCGCGCGCAGCCGGTCGTTGCGCAGCCGCGCCATCCCGGCGGACTTGAAGATGGTCTCGTACGGCATCAGGTCCGGCTTGGGAACGCCGGGGAGGTGCGTGGACATGTAGTGCGACGGGTACATCATCGGGAGGATGTGGTCCGCCGTGGAGGCGATGGTCTCCCACTGCTGCCCGATGTTCACGTCGCGCGGGTCGTTGGGCGAGAGGCCGAACACGTCCGCCGTCACCGTGACGCCGAGGGGGTGCAGCCGCCGCTTGGCCTCGTTGAGGAAGCCGGCGATGGCGTCGGTGCGGTCGCCCCGGGCCTTGGGGTGCACCTGCGGCGGGAGGCTGCGGTAGGGCTCGGCGAAGCGGACGTAGTCGAACTGGATCTCGTCGAAGCCGGCGCGGGCCACCTCCTCGGCGATGTCGAGGTTGAAGTCCCAGACGTTCTCGTCCCAGGGGCTCACCCAGCTGTTCCCCGCCTTGTCGCGCCAGAGCGCGCCGCCGGCCTGCAGCACCGACCAGTCGGGGCGCGCGCGGGAGAGGATCGGGTCCTTGAACAGGACGATGCGCGCGATGAGGTAGAGGTCGTGCGCCTTCACCGTGTCCACGAACGCCCGCAGGTTCTCGATGGTCACCTCGCCCGGCTGCGCCAGCTCCTTCGCCAGCGCCACCTCGGTGTTGTAGCGGATCCCCTTCTCGTCCTTGACGTCGACCACGAAGGTGTTGATCTCCGTGTCGTCGGCCATCTTGAGGAGCTTGGGGAGCCGGTTGGGCGAGCCCGCCGCGTAGGCGTTGAGGTACAGCCCGCGGATGACCTCCGGGGCCTCGTCGCGGGCCGACCTGGGGGCGGCGGGCGCGGCGTCCGGGGCGGCCGAGTCGCCGGCGGCCCCGGTGTCGCGCGCGGCGGCGGCGGTGCGGCGTTCGGCGTCGGCGCCGCTGCACGCCGCCGCGAGGACGAGCGCGGCCGCGGCACCGAAGCGGATACGGCGTGGGATGCGCATGCTCTATCTCTGGACGTGGTGGAGGTTTACGGCACGGCCCCGGCGGCGCAAGGATCGCGCCCGGCCGCGGCGAGGGCGGCGAGCTTCCGCTGGGCCCGGGGGAGGGCGTACC
>DASUNK010000541.1:0-4731 GCA_036277195.1 Longimicrobiaceae bacterium
GGTGTTGCGCAGCAGCATGGCGATGGTCATGGGCCCCACGCCCCCGGGGACGGGGGTGATGTGGCTGGCCACGGCGGCGACGCCTTCGAAGTCCACGTCGCCGCGGATGACGTATCCCTTGGGCGCGGCGGCGTCCTCCACCCGGGTGGTGCCCACGTCGAAGACGGCCACGCCCGGCTTCACCATCCCGGGGGTGATCAGCCCCGGCTTCCCCACGGCCACCACCAGGATGTCGGCCATGCGGGTATGCGCGGCCAGGTCGGTGGTGTGGCGGTGGGCCAGGGTGACGGTGGCGTTGGGACCGGGGGCCATCAGCAGCGAGGCCAGCGGCTTGCTCACGATCAGCGAGCGGCCCACGATCACCGCGTGCTTCCCGTGGGTCTCGATGCGCTCGCGCCGCAGCAGCTCCATGATCCCGGCCGGCGTGGCGGGGCAGAAGCCGCGCGGGTCGCCCACGAAGGCGCGCCCCACGTTCAGCGGGTGGAAGCCGTCCACGTCCTTGGCGGGGTGCACCCGCTCCAGCACCGCCTTGGGGTTGATGTGCGGCGGGAGGGGGAGCTGCACCAGCAGGCCGTGGATGTCCGGGTCGGCGTTGAGCCCGTCGATGGTGCCGAACAGCTCCTCGGAGGACACGGAGTCCGGGAGGTGCACCAGGCGGCTGTGCATCCCCGCGTCGTGGCACGCGCGCGTCTTGCTGCGCACGTACACCTCGCTGGCGGGGTCGCTCCCCACCAGCACCACCGCCAGCCCGGGGACCACCCCCTCCGCGCGCATGCGCGCGGCCTCGGCGGCCACCTCGGCGCGGATCTCCTGCGCGATCGCGGTTCCGTCGATGATGCGGGCCACGCTCACTTCCTCCTGAACTCGCCCTGGAGGACGCGCTCGTAGGGCACGCTCACCCGCTCGATGGAGCGGGCCAGCCCGGTGCGCGGGTCCACCTCCACCACGGCGCCCTGCAGGTGCAGCTCGTCGTCGGCGGGCTGCATGCGCTCGCCCTTGCTGAGGGTGCGCTGCCGCTCCAGCGAGATCTCGTACTTCATCCCGATGACCCCGCCCAGCCCGCCGGTGAGCCCCAGGTCGGTGAGCTGCGCCGTGCCGCGGGGGAGGACGCGCTCATCCGCCGTCTGCACGTGCGTGTGGGTGCCCACCACCGCGGCCACGCGCCCGTCGAGGTAGCGGGCGAACGCCTGCTTCTCGCTGGTGGCCTCGGCGTGGAAGTCCACCACCACCACGTCGGCCTGGCCCTGCAGCGACTCCAGCAGCCGGTCGGCGGCGCGGAAGGGGTCGTCGAGCGGGACCATGAAGGTGCGTCCCTGCAGGTTGAGCACCGCCAGCCGCACGCCGGCCTTCTCCACCACCACCGAGCCGTGCCCCGGGTTCCCGGGCGGGTAGTTGTCGGGGCGGAGGAGGCGCGGCTCCTGGTCGAGGAGGGGGAGGATCTCCTTCTTGTCCCAGACGTGGTTGCCGGTGGTGATGACGTCCACCCCCAGCTCGAAGAACTCCTTGACGATGTCGGGGGTGATGCCGAAGCCGCCCGCGGCGTTCTCGCCGTTGGCGACGACCGCGTCGGCGGCCACGTCCTTGCGCACCAGCCGCAGGAGCTGGCTCAGGGCGCGTCGTCCCGGCGAGCCGATGACGTCGGCCACGAAGAGGATCCTCACGCGCCTCCCGTCCCCGTTGTGCATGATGCCGAAGGGGCGACGCGCGCGCCGCCCCTCCGGACCGCCATCCCCGCTGAATATAGCTCCGGCCTGGCTACCGCTTCCCCGGTTGGCGAGGCGGCCCGATGACCTCCGGCCCGGCGTAGCTCTCGATCGCGGACCGTGCCTCGGGGCCGAGGGAGGCGTAGAACCCTGGCTGGCCGTGGATACGGTGGCGCGCTTCCGCGCCGCTCGGAGCGTCCACCTCGGCCCCGCGGGCAAACCGGACGAGGCGGGCCACCAGCCCGCCCGCCACGCTGCGCTGCTTCGGCGACGAAAGCTTTCTCATCATCAGATCTCCCGCTCGCAATATACCGGCTTGCCTCCGCTCCACGCAACGCCGAATCCGAGCAGCATGTAGGGGCGCGATTCATCGCGCCCGCCGGATGCCAGTGCCGCCTCACGGCGTCGGAAACGGCTCACATCCACCCGCGACGGATTGTCATTCGGAAGTATGTCTTGGTGAAACAGGGACCGGGGCCCTCACTCGTCGCTACCGCCGCAACGGCGAGGCTTCCGCACCAGCCTACCTGGCATTCCTCGGCCAGATTCTTCAGCCCTGCCGGCACCCGTGCAGCCACTGCGCTCGCGTGGCCGGGCTTCAGAATGACAGCGTGCACGCCGAAGCGCACGAGATTGGCCTTGCAGTCGGCGAAGGCCGACTTCGCGTAGTTGTTGCCCGCGGTTTCAACCGCTGGGCTGCCGCCGCAAACGCGAGAGCCCGCCGGACGATGGTCCGGCAGGCTCTCTACGGCCACGAAGAACCCTTACCGCGCGAAGTCGACCGCGCGCGTCTCGCGGATCACCACCACCTTGATCTGCCCCGGGTACTGCAGCTCGCTCTCGATCCGCCGCGCCGTGTCCTCGCTCAGCTTGGTCATCTCCTCGTCCGAGATCTGGTCCGGGATCACCATCATCCGCAGCTCGCGCCCGGCCTGGATGGCGAAGCACCGCTCCACCCCCGGGAAGGAGGTGGCGATCTCCTCCAGCTTCTCCAGCCGCTTGACGTAGGTCTCGAACATCTCGCGCCGCGCCCCCGGGCGCGAGCCGGAGATGGCGTCGGCCGCCGTCACCAGGAAGCTCTCGGGGAAGAGGTGCGGCTCCTCGTCGTGGTGCGCCTTGATGGCGTTCAGCACCTGCGGCGGCTCGCCGAACTTCTTGCACAGGTTCCACCCCAGCTCCACGTGGGTGCCCTCGTGCTCGTGGGTCATCCCCTTCCCCACGTCGTGCAGGAGCCCCATCCGCTTGGCCAGCTGCGCGTCGAAGCCCATCTCCGCCGCCATGTTGCCGGCCAGCATGGCCACCTCCTTGGAGTGCAGCAGCTGGTTCTGCCCGTACGAGGTGCGGAACTTCAGCCGCCCCAGCACCTTGACGATCTCGGGGTGCAGGCCGTGGAGCCCCAGCTCGTAGAGGATCTCCTCGGCGGCCTCGCGCATCCCGTTCTCCACCTCCTTGCGGCTCTTGGCCACCACGTCCTCGATGCGCCCCGGGTGGATGCGCCCGTCGGACACCAGCTTCTCCAGCGCCAGGCGGGCCGTCTCGCGGCGGATCGGGTCGAAGCCGGAGAGCACCACCGCCTCGGGGGTGTCGTCGATGATGACGTCGATCCCCGTGGCCTGCTCGAAGGCGCGGATGTTCCGCCCCTCGCGGCCGATGATGCGGCCCTTCATCTCGTCGGAGGGGAGGGCGACCACGGAGACGGTGGTCTCGGCGGTGTGGTCCGCGGCGATGCGCTGGATGGCGAGGGAGATGATCTTCTTGGCTTCGCGCTCGGCGTCGCGCCGCGCCTCCTCCTTGACTTCGCGGATGCGCTGCGCGGCCTCGGCGCGGGCGGCCTCCTCCATGTCGTGCATGAGCTGGCGGCGCGCCTCGTCGGCCGAGAGCCCGGCGAGCGACTCCAGCCGGTGCTGCACCTCGGCCACGCGCCCCTTGAGCTCCTGCTCGTGGCGCTCCACCGCCTGCTCGCGGCCCTTGAGCCCCTCGGCGCGCTGCTCCAGCGCCTGCGCCTTCTCGTCGAGCGCGTGGAACTTCCGATCGAGCGATTCCTCGCGCTCGGCCAGGCGGCGCTCGATGCGGTCGATGTCGTCGCGGCGGCGGCTCTCCTCGCGCTCCCACTCCTCGCGGGCGCGGATGGCCTCCTCGCGCCCCTTGAGCACCTCGGCGGTGCGCAGGCTGCCGGCCTCCTGCTCGGCGGCGGCGACGATGCGGGCGGCCTGGTCCTCGGCCGTGGCTTTTGCGGTCCGCTGGCGCGCGAGGATGAGGCTGCGCCCGGCGAAATAGCCGATGGCGACGCCCACGGCGGCCGCCACGACGATCAACAGGATTTCCATGGTTTATCTTCGGCGCGGGCCGAGCGGCCCGCGGCAGGACCAAAAAAACGCGGCGGCAGACCGTCCGACCTCCGCCACCGCTCCGTGCGCACGCGGCACGGCGTGCCGCAGCCAAGAACATTAGAAACGGCGGCCCCGGTACGCAAGACCGTCACAAAGTGTTCGCGCGGGCGGAGATAGGGCGGGAGCGCCCGTTTGCCGCCGCCGGGGGCGGCAAACATCCGGCGTGGGCTACCCGTCGGTGCCGGCTTCGGCGCGCTCCAGCAGGTCGGCGGCGGCGGCGGCGCGGCGCGCGGCTTCCGTGCGCAGCCGCTCCACCTCCTCGCGGGCGTGGAAGAGCTCGTCGGTGATGACGAGGGCGGCCAGGGTGGCGGCCCGGACGGGCTCCAGCGTGCCGAAGGCGGGGAGGGCGCGCAGGGTGGCGTCGACGTGGGCGGCCACGGCGCGGGTGTACTCGGGCGGCACGTCGGAGCGGAGGACGTGCGTCTCGCCCGCGATCTCCACCGTGACGGTGTGCCGCGGCGGCGGCTCGGGGCGGCGGCGCCCGCTCACCGGCGCCCCTCCAGCACGGCCAGCCGCGCCAGCAGCCCGCCGACGCGCTTGCGCGCCTCGGCGGTGCGCGAGAGGAGGACGGCGTGCTCGGCGCGCAGCCGGCGCAGCTCGTCGCCCGCCTCGTCCGAGGGGAGGGGACCCAGCGAGGT